>CAVVGP010000115.1:0-13602 GCA_963747625.1 uncultured Bacteroidales bacterium
TGTTTTTGCGTCGCAGGACGTTGCAGAAGGCTGGAAAGATTCCGGCCCAGTTTCCCAAGATCCAAAACATCTGAACCACCGGATGTTCCGGCACGGTTTGGACATTGTGCTGGTGGCCACTATTGTGAACCTCTTGCTGGTTGCCATCGCCAGCTACCGGGGCGCGGCCTACATGGATTCGCCGCAGTTCTGCGGGCAGTCTGTCACGTAATGATCCGGAGTACACGGCCTACAAGATTTCGGGCACTCTCACGTGGCTTGCGTTGCATGCCACATTGGCTCGGGTGCCAAGCCTACTTCAAGCCAAGGTGAACGGCACAAAGCACACGTTGAAGTCACGTTCAATCATCATCCAATGCCGATTCGTCGCCGGTGACAGAGCCTGCGTCCGCCCGCTCACCTGCGAGGGTTGCCATACGCCGGCGACGGCGATATTCTCGTTGTGCCGGAGAACAACACGAGCCTGTTCCCGGTAAATTCAGAGACGGCGACATTGAGGGAGACGATCACCGTTTCCGGCCCGCGCCCGGCCAACCACGTGGAGCACACCGGCGGGCGCCGGTTTTTTTTGCGGCGGCCGAGGGGCCGCTGCCATTCGCCTTTGGCCGTGTGCCGCCGGAAAATGTTTCCGTCTATGCCTTGAAATCACCGGTTCCGGCCTCCATTCCAAATCAAAAATGATGACTCTTGGAGCCAGCGCGGCAATTTCCCCCGCCGGAGTGTCGTGGTTCAATTGACAGATTTCATATTCTGCTGTGAAAAAAAACTATCAGAAATCGGTTGATTAAAGAAAATATTGTTGATTTCAAGGATGTTTTATTTCCTTTTTTAGTTGCTGGTTCTATTTCCAGTTTTACAGGTATGTCGCGATCACCCATTTTTTTAATGTTATAGGCATTCATGACGTAACTAGGGTTGAATTTTCCTCACAATATTCAGCTTTCCATTGATTGAACCCGTCAACTGTTATCCAGGTAATTATTTTACCCCAGGTTACAGCTGCATCAGGCAGCGGTATAAGCTCAATTTTATAACAGTCCTGGTCCCTTACAATTTCTTTTCCCATAATTTCTGAGTGTAATCAACAACTATAGAAGACTCCTTAACCAGGTCATCATTAGTGTAATCAGATCCCATCCACGATTGCATCATCATTGAGGGCGGAATTTTTATTATCCTTTCAACAGACGGAATCCAGTTCCACATATCGGTCTTGCGTTTCAGAAATACCTGTCCCTTTTCCTTTGCAGGCGCTGTAATGTATATCAATGAGTATTCTGTTCCTTTTGACCAGGATTTCATTGAAATACTTCTTGACCAGTCGGGACGGATAATAGTCAACGTCATCTCTCCTTTGCTGGTTAAACCCCTTTCTTTGTCATCGGCCTTTTTAACTATCTCCTTTGCAGTAAGTTCCTGTGAATAGTCTTGCTGAAATGGGAATAACAATATGAATCCCAAAAGGCAACTTTGAAATAAATACTTGGTTTTCATGAACATCAAATTTCAAGAACGATATATTTTTAAAATGTGTGCTAAATATCAGAGCTTTGATGAAAACAATGAAATAAATAATACAGAATAACTTCAGTTACCAGATTAATACTTCAGGTCACAATGTAAACTTACAAAGTTATAATCAAAAAATCCAGACAGATGTCGAAATACCTTTGAATAAAAAACATTTTTTGTTCACTATCGCAACACAACTGATTAATCATAATCCCGTTTTTATAGTATCTCCTGTCAGTCTGGTTCAATATATTACAGTGACAATAAAAAAATGCAGCTGCCTTATAAAAATAGAAACAACTGCATTCAGAAGTAATTAAACAAAGTATCCTGACACCCTTATAGCAACATGATTATTGATAATTTTATAATCACTTCATTATTTAATAATAAACATTTTGATTAAAATCAATATCGCAAATCCCGCCAGAATAACCAGAAAAAAAATCAACTCAACCTTATACTTAAATTTTTTCATTAATAGGAATACTCTTATTAATTGCTTCCTTGAGCAAATTTATGGATGAATTTCATGTATACTGATTAGAAATTGATTAGAAATAATTAAGAATCTGATTAGAATGAAGTTTCTTCTAAATTGTCTTTTAACTTTGTATCAAATGTATTTTTTTCATGAATGATATTAATATTTTAGTTGTTGAAGACGAACAAAGACTGGCTGAAATACTAAAAAAGCAATTAGACGAATCAGGTTTCACAACCGATATCGCACCCGACGGGTATATTGGTAAACAGCTGGTGGAAAGGAATAAATATAATCTTATCATTCTGGATATAAATTTACCATTAATGAACGGTTATGATTTATGTAAGGAGATCAGGAAAACAGATAGCAATATGCCTATTATTATGCTAACTGCTCTTGGGACGACCGATAACAAGGTAACCGGTTTCGATGCAGGCGCTGACGATTATGTGATAAAGCCATTCGACTTCAGGGAATTGCTGGCTCGAGTCAACGTTTTTCTGAGGCGTTCGGATAATATAAATGTGAATGAAAAACTACGAATTGCCAACCTGGAAATCAATCTGAGCAATAAAACAGTCAAACGGGGGGATAGAAAAATTGATTTGACTGCCAAAGAAAGTTTGTTGCTGGAAGTATTCATGAAAAATAAAGAAAAATTGCTCACCCGTGAATTTATTATAGAACATGTCTGGGGTATAGATTTTGACCCCAATACGAATATAATTGATGTCTATGTAAACTATCTGAGAAAAAAAATTGATAAAGATTTTGAACCCAAATTAATACATACCAAGTTCGGATTTGGCTTTTACTGCAGTGAAAAAGAAATATAACCATGAATATAAAGACAAGATTATCTTTTCAATTCACTCTTATTGTTGCGGGGATCCTTTTGTTTTTTTCAGTTCTTGCTTACTACTTTTCCTATTCCAGCCAGGTTAAAAAGTTCAGAGAGACCCTTCTTGATGGTGCTAAGAATAATGCAATTTTATTAATTAATGTGGATGAAGTTGATTCGGCATTACTTAAAAAAATTCATCAATCGACAATTTTGCGGGAGAAAGAAGAGATAGCATTGACTGATTCTGCCTTTAATCTGATTTACAGCAACAACGTCAAATATCTGACTGATAAGATAATGAGGACAAACGCTGCAAATGGAAACATAAAATTTTTTAAGATCGGAGAAAAAGACGCTGTCTTTTATAAACACCACTTCGGCAGACATACATATAATGTTTTTGTAGCGGCTTTGGATGGTACCCGTACTAAAAATCTTGAAGAACTTCGCGGAATTCTATTCTGGAGCATCATTTTCAGCCTTTGGTTATCAGTGGGATTTTCATATTTTTTCTCCAGGAAGGCTATCCAGCCAATATCAAGGATAATCAGGAGTGTTAAAAGCATTAATTCACTGAGACTGGGAAACAGGCTCAACGAAGGAAAAAGGAGAGATGAAATAGACCAGCTGGCTATTACATTTAATGAAATGCTTACCAAGCTGGAAATTGTATTTCAAAACCAGGAAGATTTTGTATCAAATGCATCGCATGAATTACGTACACCACTTACTGTGATGATCAGCGAAAGTGATTATTTATTAAGTCATGAACGAAAACCGGAAGAGTATATTAGGCACATTTCAGATTTAGTAAATGACCTGAAAAAACTTAATTCACTTTTAAACAGTCTGTTGGAACTGGCACAGACAAACAGTTATATCAATCTTCAGCTTTCAGATGTCCGCATTGACGAAATAGTCTTTAATGCTGTTCATGAAGTCAAGAAAATATCCGGAGCGTAAAATTATTCCTAAAATACAATACCCGGAAAATGAAAATGATTTACTCATAAACGGAAATGCAGGATTACTTACAATTGCTTTCAGAAACCTTATTGAAAATGCCTGTAAATTTTCAAATACTGATGTGAATGTTGAATTCCGCATTCTTGAAAAAAATATAAAAATTATCATATCAGATAAAGGAATTGGTATACCGGCCGGCGAACTTGACAGCATTTATATGCCATTTAAAAGGGCTTCAAACGTTAAATTTAAGGGTGGATTCGGAGTTGGCCTTTCAACTGGTAAAAAAAATATTTGAAATTCATGGTGCTGAATTATTAGTTGAAAGTATAGAAAACCAGGGTACAAAATTTGAGATAGTATTTAAAAGTTAATTTAATTTCAAATGAAAGCTGGCAGCCGGAATTCTGCCTGAAGGATGCTTTCAGATTATGCAATTACATTTTACTGACCCTGGTTCTGACAAAGGTATCAGGATAGTTAACATTTATGAAATCGATAAGTTTCTCCCTGACAGAAGCTCTCAGATCCCAGTTTTTAGATGCATCAGAACTGCTCAGTAACACCCTGATTTCCTTATAATGTTCGGTTGTGTCTGTAACCTGTACACTCATTACACGGCCATCCCACAACGGATTATCTTTAAGCATCTCAGGCAAAACAGTTCGTATGCTTTCGACAGGGAAGTTATAATCGACATAAAAGAAAATTGTTCCGGTTATATCAGCTTTCGATCGGGTCCAGTTTTGAAAAGGTTTTTCAAGAAACCATGTTACAGGCAGTACCAAACGCCTCTCATCCCAGATCTTGACAACTACATACGTCAGCATAATCTCTTCAATCCTGCCCCATTCACCTTCCACTATGACGACATCATCAAGTCTTATAGGTTGTGTTATGGCAAGTTGGATTCCGGCCAATATCATTCCGATGCTTTTCTGAGCCGCAAAACCCACAATAATTCCAAATATCCCGGCCGATGTAAGTATACTTATTCCTATGTTTCGTACTTGCTGAAAAGTAAGCAAACCGGCAGCAATTGCAATTATTATAATGATTGTATTAGCAATTCCTTTAAAAACTTTAATTTGAGTCAGGCTTTTACGTGCATTCAGGTTATCGGAGGTTGTAATATCAAGTTTGCTCTGTAAATAAACCGAACCTGCTTTTATAACATGAATGCAAATCCATGCAATGGATAAAATAAGCAATAGTGTATCTATATGAACCAGATAATGAAAGAATGAGAGCTTACTCAGAAATAAGTGTGTAAATATTTTCAGAAGAACCCAATAAAATAACCACAAAGCCGGTATTTTGAAAATATCTAAAATAAAATCATCAAGCTTTCCCACGCTTTTTAAAACCTTTTTCCTGATAATTTTAAATAAATACTTGTATATAAAAAACACAATTACAAGCAATGCAAAAAATGATGCTGTTGCCACAATAATTTTTATCGTCTCGTCGCTTAAGTACTGGTTCATAAGTTCTTATTTTTAAAAATATAATTATCCTATCATCATTTGCTGCAAAATATAAGTAGCTAATCCGGCAAAAAAACCTAAAAGAGCAAGCCAGCTTATATGCTTCAGATACCAGAAGAATTCTATCTTCTCGATTCCCATTACAGCTACTCCGGCAGCTGAACCGATTATTATTGCGCTCCCTCCTGTCCCCACTGAAAGAGCAAGAAACTCCCAGAAGACATGGTCAGCCGGAAACAACGTCATACTGAACATTCCCTGTGCTGCTGCAACAAGAGGAACATTATCGATTATGGCAGAAAAAAGACCCATAAAAGTACCTGTGATGTATATATTTTTTATTTGCCTGATGATAAACTCCGATAAATGCTCAAGAATACCAAACGATTGAAGTGCTGAAACTGCAAGCAATATTCCAAGGAAAAAAAGGATACTTGACGTGTCTATCTTACGTAATGCACTGGTAACTGAATATTTATACCTTTCGTCGGGATATTTTTTCCAGTGGATCAGACTGCTCACAATCCAAATGATTCCTAGAGCGAGCAACATCCCCATGAAAGGTGGCATATTAGTAACTGTTTTAAAAACCGGCACAAATATCAATAAACCAACCCCTGTAAACAAAATAATTCTGCTCTCTTTTGAATGTTTTCTTTCAGTGTTTTCAGCAGATTTAATCTGCTGGTTTTTAAATCTTAAGACAAGGACTGATAATGGAAACAAAACCACCATGACACTTGGTAAAAAAGTCTTAGCTATAATGTTAAACGCAGTTACCTGCCCTCCTATCCAAAGCATAGTAGTTGTTACATCGCCAAGAGGAGACCACGCTCCTCCTGCATTTGCAGCAATAATTACCAGAGATACAAACCACAACCGTTCCTTTTTATCATTAACCAGCTTACTGCATAAGGAGGTCATTACAATGGCAGTCGTCAGATTATCTAAAACAGCCGACAGGAAAAATGTTAAAATTGCCACCAGCATCAGTAGCTTTGGTTTTGATCGGGTTTGAATAGAATCAGTAATTATATTAAATCCGTGATGTGAATCTACGACTTCTACAATTGTCATTGCTCCCATAAGAAAAAACAGGATTGCAGCAATTTCTCCCAGATGCCTGAGCAACTCATGTTCTATATCTGAAACCGATTGACCTGAAAGAAAGTAAAACAACCAGCATAGCACCCCCGTAACAAGAGCAGTTGCTGCTTTATCGATCTTTATTTTATGTTCGAATGCTATCGAAATATAGCCAGCTACAAAAATCGATATGATTATTACACTCATCAGACATTTTTATTATAGGTTAGAATACACAAATTTAATCTCAATTTGCAAAATATCCGAATAACTTTTATATTACAAAAAGTTCAAAGAATATATGTTCAGAAATTATGGGAGATGAGACACATTTTGAAAGACTGGTAATAGCTGCATACCGGTTACCGTTTAAATTCAGTAAAACAAAAAATGGATACAAAGCTGTTCAGAACTCGGGTGGGCTTGTCTCAGCCATTCTTGCATTATCGGAAAACTTCAGAAGAAATGAACCACGTGGATTTGTAAAAAAAACACTCTGGGCGGGTATTTCAGATAATTTACCTGAAGATTTTTCATTTAAAAAATTCAACAACGAATATTTCGATATCGCTCCTGTTCACTTATCCCAACATCTCAATGATCTCTATTACGGCGGGTTCTGTAATGACCTTATCTGGCCGTTGTTTCACTATTTCCCATCGTACAGCGTTTTCAATAATCAGTATTATCAGGCCTATAAGGAAGCCAATACAAAATTTTGTAATGAAATTGTAAAAGTCATCAAACCAGGTGATTTTATCTGGATACACGATTACCAACTGATGCTTCTGCCTGAAATGATCCGAAAAAAAGTACCGGAGGTAACAATAGGTTTTTTTCTGCACATTCCTTTCCCTTCATTTGAAATATTCAGGATGATGCCACGCAACTGGAGAGAATCAATAATCAAAGGAATGCTGGGTGCTGATTTAATAGGATTTCACACGCATGATTATACTCAACATTTCTTAAAATCTGTCAGAAGATCCACCGGTTTTGAATGCAGCCAGAACATTATTTATACGCCAAACAAGCTTGTAAAAGCCGATGCGTTCCCGATAGGTATAGATTATAATAAATTTCATAATTCATCACTCGACAAGCAGGTACAGAAAGAAAAACAAAAAATAAGAAACTATCTCGGTAGTCAGAAACTCATTTTTTCAGTCGACAGACTCGATTACTCAAAAGGTTTGCTGCTGAGGCTAAAAGGTTATGAAACATTCCTGGAAAAATTTCCTGAATGGCACTCAAGAGTTGTCTTCAATATGGTAGTTGTTCCCTCCCGTGTCAATATTGAAAAATATAAGGATATGAAAAAAGAGATTGAATCTGCTGTTGGCCGTATTAATGGCAGGTACAACTCGCTGGCATGGAGGCCAATTATTTATCAGTACAAATCATTATCTTTCAATGAACTTGTTGCTCTTTACGATTTAAGCGATGTCGGACTAATTACTCCATTACGTGACGGGATGAACCTTGTTGCCAAAGAATATATAGCCTGCCAGATTGAAAATAAAGGAGTTTTAATACTTAGCGAGATGGCCGGGGCTGCCGCAGAAATGAATGAGGCATTGATCATTAACCCTGCCGATACAATTGAAATGGCTGAGGCAATCTGCACTGCCCTTGAAATGAAACCATCGGAAAAGCATACACGGATCTCAAGGATGCAAAACCGTATTTCGAGTTATAATGTTCTTGCATGGTCATACGATTTTTTTGATCAGTCATTTGAAATCAAAAGGCAGCAAAACCTTACAAACGTTCTTTTTATAAATAAGATCATTACTTCACAAATAATTAACAGTTACAAAAATACAGATCACCGTATTATTTTTCTTGATTATGACGGCACTCTTGTTTCATTTTCCAAATATCCTGAATTAGCCACAATCGATAAAAAGACGCTTGGAATAATTAAAAAACTATCAGCCGATCAGAAAAACCAGATCATTATAATCAGCGGCAGAACAAAAGAGTTTCTCGAAAAGCAATTCAGCGATGTACACGTGACGCTGGTTGCCGAACACGGTTTTTTCATCAGAAAAGTTGGAGAGAAATGGGAAGCAACTATCCAGGCCGATCTGAAATGGAAAGAAATTGTGATGCCGATTCTTAACCAATATGTAAATCGGTGCAACGGAACTTTTATTGAAGAAAAAACGGGAAGCCTGGCATGGCATTTCCGTAACGCCGATGCAGACTTCGCCCAGTTACGCCTTCACGAATTACGTGATGAGCTTGCCGAAATAATTCGTTCTAAAACCGAATTCGAAATTCTTGAAGGAAATAAGGTACTGGAAATAAAAAGCGGTAAGTACGATAAAGGCGTGGCAGCCAAGACATTGATGATAAATCAGCATTTTGACTTTATTCTTGCTGCCGGGGATGACAAAACAGATGAAATTCTTTTCAAAGCATTACCGGAATCAGCATATTCCATAAAGGTTGGCTCAATTCCGTCTGTGGCAAAGTACAATCTATCTGAATTCTCATCTTTATTAAAGTTACTGAGATCCTTTGTAGAATAACAGGCTATAGTCATATAATTTTATTTCATGCCCTTTTAATATGTCTGCAGAATTTGTACTGTTGAGAGAGACTGCTTCCTTTTTGCAGCATAAATAAGAAATTGTTTAAATTTATGGACGATTTAGTAATGAGATCAGGCTTGATATTAAATCGGACATTAATGTAACAGGAACTCAATTAACTATGTTATTTTTAGTGCAATGGGGAAAAAATTTAAAATATTTTTTAAATGTACTATTCTGATCTTCTGTCTGGGCACATCTTCAATAAATGGACAGATCCTTCAGGATACAGCTTCATTAAACCTGATTAAAAGGGGTATTGACAGCATTTATAACATGCAATTCACCTATAGTGAGCAAGTTTACAGAAAGATCAGCCAGATGTATCCTGAACATCCCATTGTGATCCTGTTCAAAGGAATACAAACATACTGGGAAAATTATCCGCTTCTGCCATCATCGTCAGCCTCCAAACCTTTTGAAAAGGAGATGCAGAGTTGCATAAGCCTATGTGAAAAAAATAATAACCCCTCTTACGAAGCAGAATTTTTACTTGCTAATCTGTGCGCAAGGGGATTATTGCTGACATTTTATGCCAATAATGAATTAAATAATGAGGTATTCCCGCTTACAACCAGTACATACCAGTACATAAGAAAATCGTTTGACTATACTTCCTATTATTCTGATTTTTATTTCTTTACGGGATTATACGATTATTATCGCGAAGTCTACCCCAAAATGCATCCGCTCTTCAAACCTTTTGCACTTCTTTTTCCAAAAGGAAGCAGGATAAAGGGATTAAAGGACCTGCAAATAGCAGCTCAAAATTCAATAATGCTAAAAGCTGAATCATTTTCTGATCTGTCGTATGTTTATATAAGCTATGAAAATAATTATCAGCAGGCACTATCTTTCAGTAAATATCTTTATGATCTCTACCCTTCCAATCCCGAGTATCTGGCCGAGTATATTAAAAATCTGTTACTGATAAAGAACTATGACGAAGCTGAAAATCTTGCTTTATCTTCTGAACCTCAACAGGCCAATCCCTTTTATAAGGCTCAGTTATTAATTTTTAATGGCATAATTCAGGAGAAAAAATATCATAATAATACCCTTGCCCGGCAATATTATAACAGAGGTATCAGAGACATTTCTAACTTTGGTGATTATGGCAACGAATTTGCTGCCTACGCTTATTTTGGACTAAGCCGTATTTGTGACGCAACCAAAGAAAAGGAATGTAAGAAAATATACCGTAAACAAGCATTTAAACTGGCTGATGTGAAAAAAATCGACTTTGATTAATACTTAACCGATCGTACATTTTCATTCTGCAAAGCCTGCTGTTTTGGTTAATAAGAATAAATCTGCTATTTGTTATAATATATTCGAAATCTGACATGCTGCCATGACGACTTTAATGAGCATTTCCTTAAATTTTGACTATCTTCCGTTATTGGTCGTAACAGGGTTAGCATGGATAATTCCAATGGCATTATCACTTCTCAGGATTAAAAAGATTCCTTCTGTAATTGTTGAGATTATCCTGGGATATTTTGCAGGCAAATTCATCCTTTTAAACATGAATCCCGAAAGCATCCGGATACTTGAATTCCTGGCGCTGACCGGGTTTATTTTTCTGATGTTCCTTGGTGGACTTGAAATAGACATGGATCAGGTGACAGGTTCCCTACCCCGTAAACGAATAAGATATTCCAGGCTGATAAAGAATCCCCTTATTGTAGCTGTAGTATATTTTTGCGCTACATTAATTCTTTCATATACCGGGGCCATTGTTTTGTCTCATATTGTCGAAATTAAAAACAACTGGTACTTAGCCCTTATAATGGTGACCACATCTGTAGGAATTATTCTGCCGGTCATTAAATCAAGGGGGGAAGCAACGGGGTCTTTTGGACAGATATTGATCATAACTGCTGCCGTGTCGGATATATTCAGTATCATACTTTTTACTTTCACTGCTTATATTTTAAAGAACGGCTTCAGGCTGGAGATCACATTCATCCTGCTTTTGTTTACATTATTTTATCTTTTGTACTTGTTGGGGAATCGTTTCAGAAATTTGTCCATACTGAAAAAAATGACATTCCAGCTTTCACACGCTGCATCACAACTCAGCATAAGGGGAACCATTCTGTTATTATTGATTTTCGTTGTAATAAGCCAGTTCATCAGTCCGGAGGTAATATTGCTCGGGGCCTTTCTGAGTGGCGTGCTTCTTTCCATGTTTCTTCATAAAGAAAGATCACTGTTGCTGGTCAAGCTTGATGGGATGGGTTACGGTTTTTTTATACCGATATTTTTTATCATGGTTGGAGTAAAATTTGATCCTTCAGCACTTAAAGAGTTTGCCTTTGAACTTGTACCTTTTCTGATTGTACTCCTTCTGCTGTTGTTTGCCGTCAAGATAATCCCGTCTTTGCTTTTTAAAAAACAGTTTGGCACCAGGAAAGCTTTTTCAGCCGGCTTTTTACTCTCCTCACGCTTAAGTCTTATAATAGCTGCTTCTGCAATCGGACTTGAAATGGGAGTCATTACACCCGGCATCAATGCCACTTTTATAATTATGGCAGTAGCATCATGCTTCCTTGGCCCGTTGCTCTATAATTTCATAAATCCTCTCAACAGGCACCCGGGAGACAAAACAATTATTGTTGGTGGAAGCAGCAAGGGAGTTTTGCTTGCAAGAAGGTTGAATGTTCATGGCAAAGTTTCTGTAATTGTTGAGATCGATAAAGAAAGGTATAACGATTTACACTCCAAAGGGATGAATGTCTGTTTGTCAGACGGCCTTAATCCCAGGACTTACAGAAGAATTAAATTGCAAGCTTCCGACTATATAGTTGTTGATACGGGGTCGGATGATTTAAATATCAGGATATGTGAACTGTTAAGGACAGAATTCAACCACGAGAAGATAATATCCATGGCCAATGAACGGTCTGTTGAGCAACAACTGAAAAAATCTTGACGTCGAGACCATTGATGTCAGAAGAGTTATGGCAACCACGATAGAAAATCTGATTTTGAGACCCACCACATACCATGCACTTGTTGAAACGTTTGAAAATTTCAGTGTCGAGG
Organism: uncultured Bacteroidales bacterium; assembly: GCA_963747625.1. Lineage (GTDB taxonomy): Bacteria > Bacteroidota > Bacteroidia > Bacteroidales > VadinHA17 > LD21. The sequence continues at coordinate 12,034 of CAVVGP010000115.1, forward strand.
AAATTCCTGTAATAAATCCTGAATTAGACGGACATCATATTCGCGAAATTGCTTTCCATAAAGATGCTATACTTATCATGGTTAAACGGGGAACTAACCTTATTTATCCCCCATGGAGAGACGTTTCTAAAGACAGGTGATATTCTCAATATTCTTGGGACAGATTCAGCACTTGAGAATACCAGAGAAAAGCTTGGATAATTTTATTTATATACGGTAAATTTAGTTTTTAATATGTACATCCGTTTGTGGAAAGGGGATGACAATATTATTTTCATTGAATTTCCTGTTAATAATTTTTCTGATATCGCTTTTCACCTTTTCAATTCTGAAAACATTATCACTGAAAAATAAAAGTTCAAAATTCAAAGATGAGTTACCAAAATCTGATAATCTGGCTTCTATCAGTTTTTTATCAGATATATCATGATGCTCCAATGCACTTTCTTCGAGAAGCTTTATAACCATCTCAACATCACTGCCATAGGCTACTCCTACACTAATTCGGAAACGGGTTCTTTTAGTCTGATGGCTCCAGTTTATTACTTTATTAGTAGTGATCAGAGAATTTGGAATTATAACAACTATATCATCACGGGTGAGACCTTTGGATGTACGTAACCCGATATTCTGAATCATAACAATTTCATTATCAATTTCCAAAACATCCCCAATTTTTGTAGTCCCTTCAATAAGTAAAATTATCCCTGAAATAAAATCGTTAAAAGTCTGCTGTAAGCCAAGTCCGACCCCGACAAGCAGCGCGGCAGAACCGGCCAGCAGAACTGTGATACTTATACCCAAAGTCTGCAGGATCAGACTAATGGAGATGATCCAGAGAATATATTTAATAATTTTAAACAGAGAATATGAATTGCTGCGATTCAGCTTTTTAAAGGACTGCCTGCTGAAAATACCTTTTAATATCACCCAAAGTATTATCCTGGTAGCAATGAATATGAATAATACAATTAATAATGTGTAAACTCTTAACTCATGCTCCCCTGCCCGGAAGAGCACAAAATCCAATATTTTATTTATCACTTCCACAAAGCTGTTTTTTTAGTATTCTTAATCAGCTCTTCGCTTGATTATCATTTTTGTTTTCTGCCTCCGCAGAATTTTTTGTAAGGATTCAACTGCAGCCAGAACTGATTTCTCATAACTGTCGCTGCCTTTTTTCACAAAGTGATTCTCACCTGGTACAGAAAGCATTATTTCACATAGCTGATTTTTAGGATTACCCGAAGCGCCTTCGAATAAAGTCACATCTGCCCTTATTATGGAAGAATCCTGGTCAAAGAGTTTTGAAACCTTCTCCATAACAAATCCTTCAAGCTGGGCGCTTGCCTTAAATTGTACTGATTGGAAAATTATCTTGTCGTTCATTTTACTGATGTTTTATATTTCTGTTTAGCCTGTTCCTTAAAATTAAAAATAAATACCTGAAAATTCTCCATAGTTAAATTATTTCATTTATCGGGAAATTTATTGAATTTCCCCATTTTTCAGAGCGCTTCAGATAATCATTATAGCAAAGACCAACCGAACCAGTAGCACATAAACATC
>CAVVGP010000116.1:0-23737 GCA_963747625.1 uncultured Bacteroidales bacterium
CTTCTCTCTCTCTCTCTGAGTAAACTCCTGCATCAACAACCAGAGTACGGAAAGCCGGAAGATAAGTCTCCCTGAGATCAATCTCACTTACTTTTGCATTAAAAGTGTGTCTTAATGGTTCCGGTCCGGAGTGCACTGCAAAATGTTTGGCTGTTGTGACAGTCTTCAAATATTTAGGGTCATCGCCCTGCATACCTTTCACAAACTCATATCCCATCCTTCCGGTCAGAAAAGGATCTTCCCCGTAAGTCTCCTGTCCCCTGCCCCATCGTGGATCACGAAAGATATTTATGTTTGGAGACCAGAAAGTAAGTCCCTGGTAGATACCTGTTTTGCCTCTTCTCTGGAACTCATTGTATTTTGCACGGGCTTCGTCAGAAATTGCATTTGCAACATTGAACATAAGTCCTTCATCCCATGAGTTTGCTATTGTAATAGCTTGTGGAAAAACTGTTGCCCAACCTGCTCTGGCTACTCCGTGCAATGCTTCATTCCACCACGTATAAGCAGGAACGCCCAAACGCGGAATTGCAGGTGCTGTATAAAGCAACTGATCGGCCTTTTCCTGGAGAGTCATCCTTGAAACAAGATCATTTACTCTTTCATCGAACGAGAGTGACGGATTCCTAAAATGGAAACTGGTAAGAAGCCTGCTGTGCACTTAATATGAATCTGCCAGCAGACAGAGATAAAACAAGAATTAATGAAAATACTTTTTTCATGAGATTTGATTTATATATTACTGGAAATGTATAAAAAAAATGCCGGATCCAAAAGAAATTATTCTTTAAGATCCGGCATTAAGCTATTTCATTTGAAGCCTGCTGCAATTTTAATTATGAGGTTTCTTTAATTACTCACTTTTTCCTTTGAAAAAGCCAATTAAGCTTTAGGTAATTTCCAGGGTTCCCTGTAATTAGGAATAAGAAAATCGTTTGCTTCAGTGTCGTTTGTAAATTTCGTGCCATCCCACAGGAGTTTTCTCCCTGTACGGTAGGCAATATTACCAAGTGAAGAAAATTTGGCTTATGTGCGCCGATCTCAACACTGGCATTGGTATTAGGATCCCGTTTATTAACACAATCAAGGAAGTTGGTCACATGATAATTCAGGCCTTTGCCTGTTCCATTTTTAAGAGGAACCGCTTCCCATTCTTAACTTTCCGTTGACATCTTCAGGAATTACTTCCCAGCCATCGCGGTCTACAACCAATGTTCCATTTTCTCCAACAAAACCCAGTCCGTGGTTTCTTCCATAAGCACCATCATTGATCCCGAGTGCATGATCCCACATTACATTGAAACCTTCAAATTCATAAAGTGTTTGTAAACTGTCGGGGGTTTCGCTTGCATCGCTCGGATAACCATATTTTCCGGCCAAGAGCCATTACTGAAATTGGGGTGGTTACATTCATACCATACAGAGCGTAATCCAGGAGATGAACTCCCCAGTCCGTCATAAGGCCTCCGGCATAATCCCAGAACCATCTGAATGTAAAATGAAAACGGTTACGGTTGAATGGGCGTTTTTTTGCCGGTCCCAGCCACATGTCATAATCTACACCTGCAGGAACAGGTTCATCGGGACGCACCGGTATTGAAGACATCCAGCCCTGATATGAAAATACCCTGACAAGCCTTATTTTCCCAAGTTTACCTGATTGAACAAATTTAACGGCATCCTGCCAGTGCGGATCGCTCCTTTGCCACTGACCAACCTGAACAACAGTCTTGTTTCGTTTAGCAGCGCTTACCATCAGATCGCATTCTTCTACAGTCCTGCCTAATGGCTTTTCACAATAAACATCTTTCCCGGCGTCGCATGCAGCTACCATTTGCAGGCAATGCCAGTGGTCAGGTGTTCCGACAATAACTACATTTATATCTTTGTTGTCTATTAGTCTTCGCCAGTCTTTATAAAGGTTTGCCGGTTTCTTCCCCCTGATCTTCTCAACATTGGCAGCCCTGCGGTTAAGCACACTCTCATCTATATCGCTCAGAGCAAGGCATTCTACATTCTTATGATCAAGAAAAGGAACCAGATCAGCAAAGCCCTGACCATTACACCCTATAACTCCCACGTTGATCCGGTCAGACGGAGAACAACCGACCAAAGAACCTGACAAAGTAGGTACCAACCCAAGAGCTGCTGTTGTTAAAGCTGTGTTTTTAATAAAAACTCGTCTCGTTGTCATTTTCTAATTTTTTATATTATAATCTATTTTACTGAAAATCTGTACATTGTTGTTGATTTGAAGGTCTCACCAGGATTAAGAACAGTAGTCGGGAAAGAAGGTTGATTAGGGCTATCGGGATAATGGCCTGATTCGAGACATAGTCCGGATCTGAAATTGTAAGCTTTTCCACCATATCCTTTCTGTGTTCCATCGAGGAAGTTACCTGTATAAAGCTGCAATCCTGGCTGATCTGTGATCACTTCCAGCATACGTCCGCTTACAGGATCATAAACCGTAGCATCAACATCTTCTTTATTATCAAGTACAAAATTATGATCATATCCACGACCCAGAATGAGCTGATCATATTTATCACCTATTCTTTCCCCAATCGGATGAGGTGTGGTGAAATCAAATGGGGTTCCGGCAACTGGACGAATTTCACCCGTCGGAATCATTACCGAATCAACAGGAGTGAAAGCTGATGCCTTAATCGTCACTATATGATCAAGAATGTCACCATTTCCTGCTCCATGAAGATTGAAATATGCATGGTTAGTGACATTGATTACTGTCTTTTTGTCTGTTGTGCAGGTATAATCCATCACAATTTCATTATTGTCTGTCCAGGTATAGGTAACTGAGGCGTGAACAGTTCCGGGGAAACCTTCTTCCATATCAGGACTGACATAGGTAAATTTTACTGACGGATATTTACTGTCTTTTAGTATCTCACTGTCCCAAACTACGCTATGCCATCCTGCAGGTCCACCATGCAGTGTGTTTGGTCCGTTATTGATGGTAAACTATATTCAACGCCATCAAGCGTAAATTTCCCCTTTGCAATTCTGTTTGCATATCTTCCTACCGTGGAACCGAAAGACATATCACCTTTAAGCGTTTCATCAAAAGTGTCAAAACCGAAAGTGATATTATCCTTTTTCCCGTTTCTGTCCGGCACTTCAATCCAGTTAATTTTTGCGCCGTAATTAGTCAGCCTTATGACATTACCTGATTTATTTGTAAGAGTAAAAAGATAAACCTCTTTACCATTATGAGTACCGAAAACGTCTTTTCTAACCATTTCCTTATTTTTTGTTGACATGTTACATGAAGTTAAGAGTACTGTAACCAGGGCTATGGATAATAAAAATATTTTTTTCATCAATATAAAAATTTATAATTTTCGCTAAATTAATAAAGTTTAATGACCACATTACCCCTGATTAAATTAATTAATGTTAAAATTATACAGGTATTAACTTCCTGTTTCGGATTCAACCAACAAATATTTACCGTTTCCAGTGTGAACAGGGGCTCAAAATGAGCAAATCACTTGCCTCAGGATTAATCAGATGTCCTGAACTGCCAGGCCGGAAATCCTTCCTTGTTGAATAACGAAGCTTCGCAACCATTGCGCCAGCAGTATCTGACTGAAACTGGTTGGCTTACCAGTGGTGAAGAAACCAGCACTTCGTTCTTTACAATTTTTGCATCAGCCTTTACGAAATGGCCGTCTTTGCCGGCAATTTCGAACTCCTTCAGTTTACCATTCTTTGCAATAAGTCCTTCACCAACATTATCGAACTGCAATTTCACTACTCCTGAAACAATGGACATCGATTTATAAACTGGACCTTCGAATGGTTGTTTTATCCCATAATCATTATTCAGGGCAAGAAGAGCCAGTCGCTCACCAACCTCCTTCTTATAGGGAGGATGAATATTCATCACAGTCGCTATATCAAGTGTTACAGCCATTCCTGTTTTGGGAAGTTTAAGTGCGCTTTCCTGAGCTTCTCTTAAAAATGCTGATTCAGTGGAATCGCCTCCTGAGTATACATATGGAGCAATCTGAACAAAATAAAATGGAAAGTCTTTAATTCCCCAGCCTCTCCTCCAGTCCTGAATCATGGCAGGAAAGATTTTCGCATATTGACCTGCTCTTCCGACATTAGCTTCACCCTGATACCAGATTGCGCCTTTTATCCGGTATGGCAATACTGGGTTGACCATGCCATTAAATAAAACAGATGGTGTTCCAGGACCAAGATTTAATGGCCTTTTTCGGGTCTGAAATTCATTTTTTGAAAAATCAATAAGATAGAACTTATCTCCTCTCAATTCTGCAACAGGCTGATATTTCCAGTCACCTTTAAGCGGAATGAAGACACTGGTATCTCTTCTCAGGGACAGTTTCATCTTTCCTGGAGAACCATATATTCCTCCTCCTCCCTGGGTATCAAGGACACGCACTGATATTGTGTTTTCTCCGTTTTTGATAAGCGATAAAGGAATTTCATAATTCCTGTCAGTCTGCCAGAAACCTGAAACTTCATTTGATCCGACCAGCCTTCCGTTAAAATATGTACGATCCATATCATCAACCGGCCCCAGTGAAAGCATAAGGTCTTTCCCTTTCATATTCTCAGGTATCTCCACCTTTTTCCTGAACCATACCACTCCGTCAAAATCACCTATAACTTTCTCAAATTCAGTTGGCAGAGCCATAACAGGCCAATTTATGTCATTAAATTCATCAGATGGAATATTTTCATCATCAAAATTTAAATCTTTCCATTGATCAACTCCGGCAGGTTTGATATGAACCTGTTTAAGGGTATTAAGCCATGACTGATATTCAGCCATAACAGGAACAGACTCCTTAATTGCTTTTATTTCCGGGACAAATTCGCCTGCCTTCTCAAGTGCACCTGCTGAAGTCCATGATTCTGAAGGGGTTCCTCCCCATGCTGATTCAATCAATCCAACAGGTACATGAAGCTCATCGTATAATTTCTTCCCAAAGAAGTATGCTGTTGCACTGAACTGCTGAACACTAACAGGAGAACTCACCGTCCAGCTGCCACTGCATTCGTCATCAGGTTCTCCTGATATATTTTTCTGAACATTGAACAAACGTATATCCGGAATTGAAGCAGATTCAATAGTGCCGGCTGAATGCATGATTGTATCAGCAGGAGGCCATCCGGCCAGTGGCATTTCCATATTCGACTGACCTGAACAAAACCATACTTCACCGATCAGAACATTCTTAATAATAATCGTAGTGTCGTTGGCTGAAACAGTTATTGTATAAGGTCCCCCTGCTTCAGGTGTTGCCAGGTTAAGACTCCACTTACCATCCTGTCCAGCAATAGACTTGCCAACTGCATTCCAGCTTGCTGTTGCAGTTATCTTGTGCCCGGGTTTTGCACTACCCCATATCTTTGCATCTGTTTTTTGCTGCAATAACATATTATCACCTATGAGGGATGCCAGTTTTAAATTTGAACTGGTTTGACAACCAAACAGGGTCAAAAATGAAATCAAAAAAACCGCAGTCAGTCTCATAATATAAAAATTTTAAATATTCTTAAAATAATTAAAACCATTAGAAAATCAACGATCATATAACGCTTCCAGGGCTCCGGTAAGATAAGCTGCCGGTGCATTCCAGTTAATCGCTATCTCATTCGATGCATATGAACATACGGAATCAGTATAGGACTCATCAGGAATTAAGGAGGGATATGTGTTGCATCCATCCTGCTGCCCTGGATTTGGTCCTCCGACAATCAATCCCGGAATCGGATCAGTTATGCCATCTGCCTCTGACAAACGGTGATGTGGAAACATGGGTGTTTTATGCCCATACCCTGTCACAAAAGAATACCCTGTCGCATTACGTCCCAATACATAATCAAGGTTTGAAAGGGCATAATCAAGATATTTCCTGTCATGCGAAATCTTATATGCCTGAATTAATAAAATCCCTTCATTAGTCGCAACAGAATTGCTTCCCCATACGAAATCTCCTGCTGATTTACCCATTACAGTCATATAGGTCCGATCATCAATCCCTTCTGACATCTTATCGGCAGCTCTTATAATCCGCTTTTTCAACAGTGGAAGATCCTTTTTTGCCGGATTTGTCAGTTTCTTTTCGAATCTTACAAGTGTATAGTATCCAAGAAGCCTTACATTATCCCATGAGGGTAAAGGCATAAGGGTATCAGGAAACATCGGATGGATATTATAATAGTTGTCTTTCCCGGTGCTTACAAATAATTCTGATGCCGCCCAGATAAACTCATCGGTAAAAACTGTGTCACCATAAGCACCGGTATTTATTGCCGGCTTAAATTTTTTATTCATCAGGTTCTGATCATATACCATGTGGGGGTTTTTCACTGCCCATTTCCATGCCTTTTCTGCAGATTTCATGCAGGAATCGGATAATCCGGGAAAAACATTTTTGAATTTGCTGAATATTCTTCCCGATTGTGCCATTACAGCTGCAAAGTCGAGTGTGGCAGCAGTTCCTTTCGGGACAACATACCTGGGCGTTGTGGCAGCAAAAGGCATTACCATTCCATCGAAATTGGCATTTGTTACTTTATTGTATACCCCTCCATCATAAGGATCCTGCATGGTAAACATCCAGCGAAGGTTCCAGAGAATTTCATTAAGCAAATCAGGTACACCATTTCCGCTTTCAGGAATATTTATCCTTAGTGTATCAAAACAAGCCGGAAAATCTTCATATAAAGAGAGCAATGTACCCATAGTAATTCCGCTGTTCACTATATATTTATTATAGTCACCCGCATCGTACCATCCTTTCGGGCATGAAATTATAGTACCGGCAGGGCGGCCTGGTGAGGCGGCTGCAGGATGAACAATTATATTTGTATCAGGATGACCCTCCAGCCGGCTCCATTTACCTGCATATTTAAAAATAATAGGAGTCGACATCCTCTGGTAATAAAAACCTTTAATAAGAGCTTTTATGAGGTCTGAAAAAACATCAGGTTTAATATCGAATGAATAGGAATCTCCCTGTCCCGGTAATATCAGTTTATACACACCGGGTTTTGTGACTGCAGAAAAATCAGCAATGCGGGTAACCTTTGGAGAGTAGTCGCATCGGTGCTGGTCACTCAAAGCTGATTTGTACACTATCTCCCCTGAAGCAATTGATATAATCTGAAAATCGCTGTCCTTATAATCAGCTATGACAGCAATTTTAGGTGCATCGGGATAAAATCCGATCTGGTTGAGCCGTATTTTTGTTGCATCCACCTGTGCAATCAAAAATGTCGAAAAGGAAGTGCAAATCAGAATTAATAAAACTAATCTCTTCATAATCAAATTAAGTTATAATCTTTTTATTCGCTCCCACTGTGCATAAAATATCTATATAATATTTTGTTTTTCAATTATCTCCATGCACATCCTGGAGTTATGATAAGGGCATTTCCAGAATCCCGCTTTATCTTCCGAAAGATTCGGCTGCATTTTTTCATTAACACTCCAGTACCACTCCCCGTTTTGCCTGTCGACTATATGATCATTTATAAACTTCCATGCTGCCATGCTAAGATCAAGATATTCTTCTTTCCCCGATAAAGTATATGCATTCAGGAAACCAAGCACCGTTTCACTCTGTACCCACCAGTGTCTGTCAGTATCTGTTTTTTCCGTCCTGAAAAATCTTTCATAAATCATACTTCCATCTGCCATAATACCTTCTTTAGATGCTTCAGCAACACCAAGACACATATTTTTGACTTTCCCTATAACTGTTTTGTCTCCCAGAACGATGGCTGCTTCGTAAATCAGCCATGACGATTCAATATTATGTCCATATGAGATAAGATCTGTTTTATCGTTCCATTCTTCATCAAAGAACATATTCAGATTAAATGTCTGGCTATTAACTATTTTATCAGTGAAAATATCAATCAGTCGTTTCAGTTGTCGCTTCAGCTTATCATTTTTCCATATCCTGTAGAGATTTGTATAAGCTTCCAGGACATGAAGATGAGTATTCATAGTCTTTTTTTCATTTGCATCTTTTGCGCTGAGACGCAGATCGTCAAGAGCGCCCCATTCTCTTGTGAAAGCTTCAAAATATCCATCAAGTTTAACATCATAACTGTATTTTTCAATCAACCTGAAGAGTCCGATTGCTTTCTCCAGACACAGTTTGTCTTGCGTTATTCTGTAAAATTCAGTCAGTCCATAAATAGCAAATGCCTGGGCATATATTTGTTTTTTACCATCTTTCATTTCTCCTCTATGGTCAAGCAGCCAGAATACTCCCCCATATTTTGTATCAAAAAAATGATCGAGCAGATATTCTTTTGCTGTTACCGCGGCTTTGAGATATTCCGGGTTCTTCATGACCCTGAAAGCTGATGAAAAGGTCCACAGAATTCTTGCATTTAATACGCTGCCTTTATCAGCATCTTTGTAAATGTGGCCTGATCCATCCACCCTTCCAAAGAATCCGCCGTTGACTGAATCGATCATTCTTCCTGCCCAAAAAGGCAAAATGTTATTTACCAGTTCTTTTTCGACTTCAGCTTTAAGTTTTAACAGTTTGCTATTTGACATATCTCTTAAGTTTCTTATAAATCTGACCTCATATTTTCTTGCCACTTTCAGGATCAAAACTTTAACCTGGTACAAATCGGAGCCAATTCAGCATATCTAAGAATAATAATGCTTATATTCAAAAAGTTAGTCACTGCACCAAAGTTAGTGTTTATTCTTTTTTTGCTGTTTCCCTTCTTACAGCAAGTTCTTCGCTTATTGTCACCATTTTCTTCTCACTGAGCGGATAAATAAACATGAAGAATGCTCCTAACAAAGTTCCTATTGCAGGGAAGAAACTTAGCATCATTTTTATACCAGTCTGTGCTTCAGCAGTCTGAACGACATTTGCTTTAAACCCATAATATCCCAGGAACCAACCTGCCAGGGCACCGCCAAGTGTCCATCCGAATTTTTGTGACATGGAAGATGCCGAAAAAACAAGACCGGTCGCACGTCTGCCTGTTTTCCATTCTGAATAGTCGGCAGCATCAGCATACATCGACCAAACAAGAGGGAAGATAATTCCGGCGCTCATGCTTATTAAAAACTGAAATACAAATATCAGGCTGACACTGTTCCTGTCGAGCCAGTAGAATCCAATACTGAACACCGTTGCAAACAGCATGGCATATAAGAATGTATATTTTTTACCAATCCTGTCAGAAACCGGTTTGGCAAGAACCACTCCAACAATATTAGCAGCCTGTCCAAGTACAAAATAAAGACTGCTGAGTGTAATTGTAAGTTTGATAGCTTTTATAGTAAAAGCGCTTTGCCCCTGGATATAGTATTTGAAATAATATATGGCCGCTCCGTCGCGGATAGAATTAAAGAATATTGCTGCAATGCCGGCTCCAAGCAGAATGAACCATGGTGAATTATGAAGAAGGTCTGTAAGGTCTTTTTTGAGTGATGTCTCTATAGTCACAGGCCTGATACGTTCACGGGTCCATGAAAAAGTGAACATGAAGAAAGTTATTGCAATAACAGCAAAAACTACTGCGGCTAACTGCCATCCCTGCTGCAGATTTACACCACCTTTGCCCAGTTTGCTGAAGATATCGACCAGGGGTTCAGCAAGTGCAAGGACAAGAAGGCTGCCGCCAAAAGCAAAAATAAATCTGAAAGTTGCAAGACTGGTTCTTTCCTTACCGTCGGCGGTCATGACTCCCATAAGAGATGCATAAGGCACATTGATCAGGGAATATACCATCATCATAAGGGAATATGTAATGAAAGCGTAGATCACTTTAGCTGATTCTGAAAATGAGGGTGTGGTAAATGTCAGTACTCCGATAATTCCGAATGGTAAGGCAATCCAGAGAAGGTATGGCCTGAACTTTCCCCAGCGTGTTTCGGTACGGTCGCCAAGGATACCGACAAAAGGATCGAATGCGGCGTCCCAGATCCTTGTTACGAGGAACATGGTTCCGACAAGAGTAGCAGAAATCCCGAAAACATCGGTATAGAAAAACATCAGATACATTGAGAAGAGTTTCCAGAACATAGAACTGGCTGCATCACCAAATCCAAATCCGATCTTTTCTTTCAGTTTCAGTTTTTGTGTGATCATAAAAATATTTATAAAGTGCGTTACAAAATTATTATTACTTCCTGTTCATATTAAGATTCCTGTCAATCAGTTTTTTAAGCCTTTCGACTGAAGCAGCTGATCTTAAACCATCTGCAGGAGTATTAAGGCAATAATCAACCAGTTTATCAATAGTCGATACAGCAACGTGCATCCTGGTGTCAGAAGAAGCATAATAGACAAAGGCTGATCCATCATCATCTATTATCCATCCGTTTGTAAATAGCACATTCGATACATCTCCGACTCTTTCTTCACCTTCGGGAGCCATGAAAAATCCTGCAGGTTCTGCTATAAGTTTTGAAGGATCCTTTAAATCGGTCATGTAAAAATAAAGCACATACCTGAGACCTGCGGCGCAACCCCTCACTCCATGGGCCAGATGCAGCCATCCCTTATCTGTTTTTACCGGATGGGGCCCTTCCCCGTTTTTTTGTTCTTTTATTGTATGATAATAACGGAAATTAATAATCTTCTCATCTTTTATCTCAGCATGAGTTATATCATCAATAATTGCCCAGCCTATCCCACCACCTGAGCCGGCATCTATAAATCCATCCTGCGGACGAGTATAAAGTGCATACTTGCCTTCAACAAACTCGGGATGAAGTACAACATTACGCTGCTGACTTCTTGTCCTTAGATCAGGAAGCCTTTCCCAGCGCTTAAGATCATGAGTCCGGGCGATACCTGCAGCTGCCACAGCTGAAGAGAGATCGCCGGGCTGTGCCGAAGGATCCTTTCTTTCGGAACAAAAGATCCCATAAATCCATCCGTCTTCATGTCGTGTGAGACGCATGTCATAAACATTTGTGTCGGGATTGTCTGTTTCTGGCATAGTGACAGGATAATCCCAGAACCTGAAGTTATCGACTCCGTTAGGACTTTCTGCGATTGCAAAAAATGATTTCCTGTCATTACCTTCCACCCGTACAGCAAGAATGTATTTCTCTTCAAATTTCATTGCACCGGCATTAAAAGCAGCATGTATTCCAAATCTTTCCATAAGATGAGGATTCGTCGCCGGATTCAGATCATATCTCCAGAACAAAGGTGCGTGATCTCCTGTAAGTATAGGATATTTATACCTGTAAAAGATTCCATTTCCGGGTTCAATTTTTTCATTTTTCCGGGTCAGTAGCTTATTATGTTGCTCCGAAAGGATAGCTAATCGGGATTTGAAATCAGTCTCCATGGTAAAATATTATCTGTTATTTAAAATAGTTTATTATTATGTCGGTAAAGAGGATAAAACCATCAGTTATTATTTACAGCATTTTCATTTAATAGTTTATTAAAAACTCTGCTTCAATTTCTACCAGAAGATTATCGCGGCAAATATCTGATTCAATAAAAATGGCGGGAACATCTGGAAACCGTTCATGACAGATTTCCTTTACTTTTTCAAAATCGTTTTGATTCTTTACATAAACCCTGAGAAGAATAAATTTCCCCCAGTCGGGATCTGGATTAGTTCCCATTTCTCCAAATCTCTTTTTATCAGTCAGCTTGTTTATATTCTCTATGGTTACAATAGTCTGCTTATCAACATCTTCAACACCAATTATATCCTGTCCTATTATTGCTGCTGTGCCTGAAACAAAGAGTGTCGATCTCATTCTGCCCGGAATAAGCAATGCGCGTTCAAATTGCGGTGGATGTTTAATTTTACCGTTACCTGGAACTCCCTTCAGAACCTCCTGTCCGTATTCATAAGCATTTACCTGATCAGGATTATTTATCGGTTTCATATTTATTGGCTCTTTTGCCATGATTGCACAAAAATCTATGCTTACGCCTCCAATTTTCATCCCAATTCCTGTTGCAGCAGGATATCCGTTTATGGTCCGGTATTTTTGATAAAAATCATTTCTGACCTCATTAAATACCTGGTAATTCTGAGCCCCGTTTTTAATCGTTAGAATATTGCCAATATAATTCCATTGACGTACCAGGTGGTCAAATGACATCCCCTCATTATCAAGTATTGCTTTCATCTGATCGAAAGCAGCTTCAGCTGCGTTTGCAGTATCGGATTGAAAAAGCCCGAATCCCAGACCTCCTGCCCAAACCTCCTTGACCGAATCTGAAGAGCACACTACATAGGATAATGAATTATATACATTCGAAGAGATATCAAATGTTTCATCATCAGTATAACCTGCTTCAATGGCCACTTTCCATGGCCTTTCAGGTGGATGAATGGTAATATTAAATGCCGGGCATTGCCTTCCAAAAGCATTATGAATAGATTTCCCTATTTCCCTGTATACTTTAATATAAGATTCATAGTCAGTCAGATATGCAAAAACATTGAGTTTTATTAACCTGAAGCCCGTTTCCCGCTTATAAATAATCTGCTTAAGGCATTGCCTCCACTCATCACTTAAGTTTCCCCTTGTTTCAGGCACGAAAACTATATATTTTCCTATCATAAAAAATTAATCCTTTAATATATTACATTTTGAATTATGGATATGTTACAATCTACCACTAATACATTATTTCATTTCAAATATTCCGGGTTCTGTACCAGCACCAGGAAGTAAGGAGTTTCCATAAAAATCTTTAAGCGGCTCTTCTATCCCAAATACAGATTTAAGATCAATCCCTTTATTTCTAAGAGGAGAATCCGGCTGTAAGATAAATCCAAAAAGCGTTTCAAGCAAATGCGGATCAATAATATCAGTAGTCATCGGACCTTTAAATTCAGGATCTTTCTGAATTCCAACAAAGTGCCCATCCAACATTTCCTGCCCGGTTGCCTTAGCCCACTCATCAAGATTGGTGAAATTCATGAATTTTAATTCTCCTTTTGTATTCCACCAGTCATTTCCAATAAATAAACTACCCTTATATTTCCCATAAATAGGCTGGCCTGATCCAATTAAAATATTATTGCAGAATATAAAATTTTTATGAGCTGAAGAATTTTCAAAACTGATTAACGGGGCATCTGAATTATATACTACATTATTATATATCCAGCAATCAGCTAGTTGCCTGGAATCGTCTGACCCATTCCATATGAAAATACCTCCTGAGCCTTTAGTTATCTGACCATCATTTATGCTGACACAATAGCGGATTGTATTATTTGACCAGGAGGATGCACCTGCATATTGAAAAAGTCCGTAACCTGCTCCCTGATTTTCATAAGATAAGCAATATTGAATCACTGAATTGGTGACCCCTCCATCCAGGTCAAATCCTCCGCCATCACTTGCATTAGCAGATGTCTTATTCCTGTAACTGATACAGTACTGTATTGTGACATGATCACTTTCCCATGCCCAGATTCCTACCGGTCCGTTCCCCTGCCGGGGCATATCCCATCCGTTATCAGTAGCACTGCAATGATCAATAATCACGCTGTCTGAAACACCGGCAAGAATTCCGTTGCCGCTGTGATTATCAAGATTTGTCGGATCCCCTGGATTATTTTCCGATCTGCAGTCCTGAATAGTAATATTATGTGAATGATTCCTGGCTGAACCCATAATATTAATCCCGCAGAAACCATTATCAGATGCAATAACTTTCCTGACTCCGGTCTCGTAACAATCATAAAGATCAACTCCTGACTTCTGAAATCCTTCTGCTTTTACATTTTCCACTGAGCATTTACCGGAATATCTTATAGATAAGCCATTTGTTTTATTGCCGTTCTTTCTTCCGTTTCCTTTAATATCCAGGTCTTTTATCAAAATATTCTGACAGTTTTCAATAATAATAGCTTCAGCATTATTCCCATCAATTGTCGCTTTTCCAACACCCCATGAATGAATTTTAATAGAATCTGCAACTTTGATACCACTCAATATCAATGTCCCTCTAAAAGTCTGACCACCTTTGAAAAAGATATTTTCAGCTTTTCTCTTTAGCCTGAGGTTAAGTTCTTCAATTGATTTTAAAGGCCTTTTCATTGTTCCCGGGTTATTGTCAGCGCCAAGGACTCCGTCAATATAATATCCTGATTCATTTTGTGAATGTCCTGAAATAGCTAATTTATTTCCCTGTTTAAATGAATTACAACAGGTTAATAAAAATAAAAAAGTTACCAGTGAATATATTTTTATTTTTTCCATTTACTTACCAGTGAGAAAATCCATGAATTTTCAAATTATTCCAGTGGTGATCGTGCATGACCGATCACTGCTGTAATTTCGACAATGGCAGCCAAACTCTCATCTGTCCAGGTCCACGATTATTCCACAGAGCATACGGGATTAATTTAACTGGCTCTTCTTCTGTCACCTCAACTTTGCCTTCAGGGCTTCTTTTCGTCAGGATACCTGATGTTTTGATCACCTGGCTGCCTTCAAGAAGTGAAGAGTCATATTGTGTTGTGAAAACGGCATCTTTCTTTACTATTAAATCCAGTACATCACCTGTATTATTATCGGGCCATTCAGCACAGAAAATGACCGGACCTCTTTGAAAGGCGATTTTATCAATGTCTTCTTTTACTCTGTCATCAGCAATAATTTTACGGACCGGCATTGGAAAAACAACTTCAACATTATCGCCTGACCTCCATCTCCTTTCTATTACTGCATACCCTTTATCAAGTTTGATTTCAGAATCTTTCCCGTTAATCTTAAGTTTTACAGGTTCAGTATCATTATCAGTAAATTTATATAGCCCACCTGGAATAGCTTCGTTTTGAGCCCAACCAGGTATTCGTATTTTCAATATAAATTTCCCGCTTGTTTCAGGATCTACAAATATTTCAACTTTCCCATCCCATGGAAAATTTGCTTTTTGAGATATCCTGACTTTTCTTTTCCCGATTATGGTATTCGCTTCATTTGATATGAAAAGGTTAACATAAAGTTCTTTGTCGGTAACAGCATAGATGTAACCCGGAATTGCTGGAACAAATCTTGCTACATTTGATGGACAGCATGCACAGCCAAACCAGGCCTGGCGTTTTTGCTGTCCATTCGATTCCAAAGGATTTGGATAGAAAAACCTGTCGGCTGACAAAGATACTCCTGAAAGCATGGAATTATAAAGTGTCTTTTCAAGTATGTCAATATACTTTGAATCGCCGTGCATAAGGAAAAGCCTGTGATTGAAAAAGATATCCCCAATTGATGCGCATGTTTCACAATAAGCAGACATATTTGGCAACTCAAAAGGGCCGGCAAATCCTTCATTTCCTCCACTGGCTCCTATCCCTCCTGTCAGATACATTTTTCTGCTGACCAGGTCTCCCCATATTCTGGTAATTGCATTCAGGTAAGCAGAATTGTTTTCAATTGCAGCAATATCTGCCATTCCTGAATACATATATGTGGCTCTCACCGCATGCCCAACAGCTTCTGTCTGTTCGACAGGTTTAAGATTTGCCTGGTTATATGTCTGACCATTAGGCCCCCGGATATCAAGAAAAAATTTGGCCAGATCGAGATACTTTTTTTCACCGGTAACCCTGTAAAGCTTTACCAGACCCATCTCAATAACCTGATGGCCCGGATAAACCATAACCCTGCCATATCCAAAATCTTTATTGACAAGATCAGCAGATTTTAAAGCTATATTAAGCAGGGTCCTTTTACCTGTGGCCTGGTAATGTGCAACTGCTGCCTCATAAAGATGCCCAAGATTGTAAAGTTCGTGACTCAGAACAGAATCTCTTTCCCACCTGTTTTTGCCTGCCCACTCATGAAGTCCGGCTCCTCCGTGTTTTTCTGCTATTGTACGGTTCGTATAAAGATAGCCGTCGGGTTCCTGTGCTTTACCGATTTTATAAATCAGTGTATCGAGATAAGCGTCAAGTTTTTTATTAGGAAACGTTTGAAGAGAGTAACTGGCTCCTTCAATTATCTTATACACATCAGAATCGTCGAATGGATAGGTAGTCTGGAATTTGCCGGTATCAAGGCCTGCAGCAATTTCAAAATTTTTCACCCGGCCTGTCGATTCACAGTAACTGAAGGCAATAGGTATTGTTACTATGGCATTCCTTTTTATCCTCGGTGCCCAGAAATTATCAGTAAGTTTTACTGCAGTAAATGGTACAGGCTGAATTGGATAGTCTACTTTGTTTGAGGATTTTTTTGTACATCCAGATAACAAAATAATTAAACCTGTAATTGTAAAAAGAACTTTAACTTGAGTATTCATAAATGTTTAATTGCTTTACTATTGAACCAACCATTTTTGTAACATTTTTCCTTTGTGTTACTTAGAGTTTTATTTTGTGATTCTTTGTGGTTAAATGAAATGTTTTTCCCACGAAGATCACGAAGGTTCACGAAGGAATTCTTATTATGGATCACTGGAATAAAGTATTTTCAATAATTTAATTTATATTTATTTTGTAAGTTCCAGAACAACTACTGATTTTGATGGCATTGTAATGCTCAGAATACCATCATTCAAAGAAAATCCATTGAAAGAAACCGGTTTTACGGTTTCCGGGTTTTCAAAACTATTAAATGAATTCATTTCGGCTGATGTAAGCAGTTCACCTGTAATCTTTTTGTATGAATCCCCAATTACAGGACAGGTTAATGTTATAGCTTTATTTGGGTTAAGATTTGCCAGTGAGATATGTACCCTGCCTTCCTGGTCGACAGATGCAGAAGCTGATACAGCCGGTATTTTTTTATCGCCATAAACGTAATCTTCACATCTGAGATCAATATTAAGGAGCCTGGCTTCCTGATGCACCCTGAACATTTTGAAAACATAGTATGTTGGTGTCAGAACAATTTTATCATCCTTTGTCAGAATAACTGATTGAAGAACATTTACCATCTGTGCAAGGTTTGCGCCTTTTACTCTGTCAGCATGCTGGTTGAATATATTAAGATGAATTGCAGCTGTTATTGCATCGCGCATTGTATTCTGCTGATTAAGAAAACCGGGGTTGGTTCCGGGTTCCACATTGAACCAGTTACCCCATTCATCAACAAGCAGTCCTTTTGTTTTCAGGGGATCGTACCTGTCCATGATAGCCGAATGTCCCCTAATAATGTAGTCCATCTGCAGATTCAACCGCATTGTTTCAAACCATTCCCTTTCATTAAATTTAGTGGCAGAGCCTTTATAATTCCAACCATCGACAACTGAATAATAATGTATTGATATTCCCTGAAACATCGAGCGTGTGTCTTCATCTCTCATTAACGTTTCCGTCCATGCAAAATTATAGTCGGAAGGCCCGCAGGCAATACGATACAGCTGGTTCCCTGAGTAGTCTCTGAGGAATGTCGAATATTGTCTCATGGTGTTTGCATAAAACTCTGCCGTCATATTTCCTCCACAGCCCCAGTTTTCGTTGCCAATTGCAAAATATTTCACTTTCCATGGTTTATCACGGCCATTTTCTTTCCGCAAATTAGTCATCGGACTAACATTGTCAGAAGTAAGATATTCGATCCAGTCAGCCATCTCTTTGACTGAGCCTGATCCGACATTCCCGTTAATATATGCATCACATCCAATCAGTTCCGTCAGTTTCATAAATTCAGCTGTCCCAAAGGAATTGTCTTCTGTAACACCTCCCCAGTTTGTATTTATTATGGAAGCCCTTTTTTCTTTGGGACCAATACCGTCTTTCCAGTGGTACGTATCTGCGAAGCAACCTCCGGGCCATCGCAGGTCAGGCACTTTAATCTCTCTCAGAGCTGCAATAACATCATTTCTGATCCCATAGGTATTCGGTATTTTAGAATCGGTACCTACCCATAGTCCACCATATATACAATTACCAAGATGCTCGGAAAATTGTCCATAGATATCTTTGCTGATAACCGGCCCCTGGTGATTTGTGATTATTACCAATTGATTAACTGTATCAGTAGTTTCTTTCTGTGCTCTGGTTTGAATACCAATAGCCAGAAATAAAATTGGAAGAATAATAGTAGATTTTTTCATGGGTATTGTTAAAATATAAGATATTACAATAATTTCCCTTTGGGCGACTTAGTGGTTAAAAGATTTTTATCACTAAGCATCACAAAGGAATCTTTAAAAATTGTCCTTTTTCAATAAAAGAGCCAAGCTCTTTATATTTTCTGAAAAGAGTTTCATATTTTTCAGCTCTGACAGGATCAGGATGATACTCCTTCTCGAATCCGGCACCCATTGCTTTCTGGGCTGCAGGGATATCCTTATGGACTCCTGCAACGACTGATGCGGCCATAGCTGAACCCAGTGCACATGTCTGCTCTGAAGCTGCAACTTTTATCGGCATATTAAGAACATCGGCAACTATCTGGATTACAAACGGGTTCTTTTTTGCCACACCACCAATTGCTATTACTTCATCAATACGAATGCCTTCGGAAATAAACCGTTCATTAATCATTTTTGATCCGAAAGCTGTTGCTTCGACAAGCGCTTTAAATATCTTTGGTGCATCTGATCCAAGCGACAATCCGGCAATTGCTCCCTTAAGCTCCTGATTGGCATCGGGTGTACGTCTGCCATTCATCCAGTCGAGGGCTATTACCGATGTCTCTTCAACAGGTATTGATTCGGCGAGCCTGCTCAATTCTGGAATCAGTTTATCGGCAATTTCTTCCCCGATTTTATCCTTTGATCCATGATCCAACCATTTCATGTCAGAAATAATATTGGCAACGGGCCACATTAATAATTTTCCAAACCAGGCATAAATATCACCAAAAGCCGATTGTCCTGCTTCGAGACCAACCATACCCGGAATAACGGATCCGTCAACCTGGCCGCAGATTCCTGCAATCAGTTTACCCTTGGCCTCATCCTCCGGTGCAACTATCATATCACAAGTGGAGGTTCCCATCACTTTTATGAGATGATACGGTTTTATCTCTCCACCCACTGCCCCTGCATGTGCATCAAAAGTACCGGTACCCACTTTGACTCCGGGAGGAAGTCCCAGTTTTTCTGCCCACTCCTCTGAAAGAGTTCCGGCTGCAGTATCACATGTATATGTTTTGTTGAAAAGTCTTTCTCTGAGACCTGTCAGAACCGGATCAAGTTTTACAAGAAACTTTTCGTCGGGTAACCCATTGAAGTCACTATGCCACATAGCTTTATGCCCTGCAGCACACCTGCTTCTCTTTATTTCCAGAGGATTTGTGTTCCCGGTAAGTAATGCCGGTATCCAGTCGCAATGTTCAACCCACGACCATGCATTTTTCCTGACTTCTTCGCCATGCCGTAAAACATGAAGTATTTTGGACCAGAACCATTCCGAAGAATAAATTCCTCCTTCGAACATTGTAAAATCTGCACCTCCCCATGTTTTTGCCAGTTTATTTATCTCAGCAGCCTCCCTGACAGCTGTGTGGTCTTTCCAGAGCACAAACATTGCATCGGGATTGTTCTCAAATCCATTCTTCATGGAAAGGGGAGTTCCGTCTTTATCGACTGCAACAGGTGTCGAGCCGGTACTGTCGACGGTAATTCCAACGATATTACTGACTATTTCCTGAGATAATCCAGCCAGAGCACCTTTTACCGAATGTTCAAGACCTTCAATATAATCAAGAGGATGCTGACGGAACTGGTTGATTGAAGGATCGCAGTAGAGACCTTTTTTCCATCGCGGGTATTCAAAGACCGAGGTACCCATAATTCTGCCAGTAATTGTATCCACGACTACTGAACGGACCGAGTCGGTGCCATAATCAATACCGATTACATATTTTTTTGCCATATTTTAAACCTTTAATGAATTTTCTCTGTGAGCCACAGAGATTTAAAAAGCTAATATTTAAATATTATCCTTTTCTTGTCCATAATAAGCGTCATTACCATGTCTTCTTTTAAAATGTTTATCAAGCAGGAATTGACTTATCGGTTCTGTTTTACCAAGCAAAACAGTATAAAATGCCATTCTTGCAATCTCTTCAAGAGCTTCGGCATTATATACAGCATTATCTGCATCTCTTCCCCAGCAAAACGTACCATGACCATTTACCAAAACCGCTGTCACGATCAGAGGGTCATTAGCCCCAAGTTTTTCAATAATAATTTTACCTGTATTTATTTCGTAATCCTTTTCCGTTTCCTCCCGGGTCAGTAACCTGGTACATGGAACTTCACCATAAAAATGATCGGCATGGGTTGTCCCGAATGGAGGTGCCCGAAAGAATGAATTTTTTCATTCAGGCGGGGTTTTTGAAATTTGAGTTTCACGAATAAAAACAATCTGGGATGGATAAAAGTTTTTATCTTTAAAAACAATTCCAATCCTCTCATATCCCAAATTAATTAAGAACAGTATCACTTAAATTAAAAATGATGAATAATTCCAGAAAATCGTTGGGCTTATTATGGATCGTGCTTTTTCATTTGGTTATATTGAGAAGTGCCCAGGCACAATATAGCACGACCCCTGCGGGAATATTTGTGAATGTGGGAGGACAACAAGTGGAACTTGATGATGTAAAACAAGCTGCTTTTCGTATCAGTATTTGTAATTCAGGTACTCCTGTTGCAATTCCCAGTGTCTTTATTGATAGCAGTGAATCGAGTATTTTGGACTTTACAATTGTCTCGGACACTCCATCCTATGGTATTCTAACATCGTTTGGCAAATTGATGATTAATTCCAGCACCAAAGTATGGTCTTTTTATGACTCTGACGGTAATGTTTTGGTATCCAGCGGAACTTTCACTACATCAGGTTCATTACAGACTTTTAATGATGGCGCCAGGAACAGCGGAACTTTTTATGGCTCGGGAAATCAAACCACGAATAACTTGATTAAAACCAGTTCAAGTTCAACGATGAGCAACGGGAAAACAGATATACCTTACTTTTGGAATTCATTCGGGTATAGCGCCCTGGGAATTTCACCAGATGATGATAATCCTGCTCAATGGACCAATAACAATTCTTCAACGGCTGTATGGAGTGTTAGCGGTTCTTCTGCGAGACTTATATTTGTGGCCGGCAAAAACGCTTTATGAGGCGATGACAGGTTTAGTTAAAATTACAGGTAAACCTAAAATTCCACCAAAATGGGCTTTTGGCTATTTGCAAAGTCGTTGGGGATGGACTGACAGGAATTATATCGAAACCACCCTTGATTCATTTCGAAATGGTAAATTTCCTGTGGATGCGTTTATTTATGATTTCGAATGGTATACCGTCACTCCTGATTATAGTATTGGGAGCAATGGAACTGCTGATTTTTCCGATTTTAATTTCAACTGGGTCCTTTTTCCTCAACCAGCTATTCAAATTACCAATTATCATAATGAAGGGGTTAAGTTTGTAGGCATGAGTAAACCCAGACTGGGTAATACTGCAAATCTGGATTTAGCGCGTAGCAATGGCTGGCTAAAAAACACCAGCATTGGTAGCCGAGATATAGACTTTAGCAATGCCGATTTACGACAATGGTATGAAACCCAAACCAAACCCCTGTTAGATGCAGGAGTTGATGCCTGGTGGGATGACGAAGGCGAATCGTATTATACATGCTATTATTGGTGGAATAAAGCACAATCTGATCTGCGAGCCTCTGATAGACCCAATGACAGACATTTTACTATTAACAGGGCTTTCTCTCCCGGCAACCAAAGAATGGGTTACAGCACCTGGACGGGCGATATTTCGCCCACTTGGGATGTTTTGTTGTCTACACCCGCTGAACTTCTTAACTGGAGTTTATCAGGAATGTATTATGGAACTTGCGATATCGGAGGTTTTTCAGGGGACCAAGTACCGAAAACCTGGTACGATGGTTTCAGGCCGCGGTTTTCTTCCCGGTCATGCGTGCTCATTCAACGAATGGTGCTACCCCACGTTTCCCTTGGCTATGGGGAAGCGATGCTGAGGTTGCCATACGTGAAGCACTTGATTTTCGATATCAGCTATTGCCATATATTTATAGTTTAGGACATGAAGCCTATAATACAGGTGCTCCTATCATGAGACCTCTTATTATGGAATTCCCGGATGATAAAAATACAACAGACCTGACAGATGAATGGTTGCTGGGTAAAGGTTTACTGGCTGCCCCGGTTATGAATGAAGGTGGCACACGGAATGTTTATCTGCCTGATGACTTATGGTACGAATATGGTTCAAACAGAACAGCTAAAGGTCCAATGACCATTTCAGTTACCAAAGCACTGGATCAAATACCTGTTTTTGTTCGTGCAGGTACGATTCTCCCCATTGGTCCTGTAATTCAGTATACCGGGCAGGAAACCAATGCACCTCTTGAAATCCATATTTATCCCGGACACGATGCAACTTATCAAATGACAGAAGACGACGGGATATCTTACAATTATATAAACAATACTATTCGCACTACCACATTCACTTGGACTGATGCTACTTACACCCTCAGTTGGCAAGTGACCGGAACGTATACAGACTTGAATGTATTTACACACTTGGTTGGAATGCTGGGGGATCAGTCTGATACTGCTGCTATTGGCACTCAGGGCAGTATAGTTTTTAACCCATATGATTTTCCGTCTTATGTTCCCACAATAAATGATGTGCCACCTGTATCTGTAAATATATATCCCAATCCGGCCCATGAATTCGTTTCAATCGATTTGCAAAGTATTGGCAGGAAAAATGTCGCCATTTCAATTATCGACCTCCAGGGTAAAACAATATTTACTGGTATGACCATTGGAGGCTCAGTTTATAATCTGAACGTTTCAAGCATTCAGAACGGCTTGTACATCGTAAATTTAAGAAATGACCTAATGGATGAAAATAAAAAACTTATTATTGCCCATTAACTTTAAATAACTTAAAAATATCTATAAGTAAAAAATAAAAGTGTCCATAATACTTGGACACTTTTATTTTTTAGAGAAATCTAATGGGTTCATTCCACAAGAAATTGCAATTTACAAAACTTTTAAAACTGACGATTTAGAAAGTACGCATCTTTAAACAAACAGGAAAAAACCATTGAAAAAATAAAATATTCCGGCAGCTCCCACTATCAGACTAATATACAACAAACTTCCTTTTTGCTAATGCAGAGATTGATGAGAGAAGAATTGAAATTTGCAAAAAGATAACTGCTACACCAAAAGCAGCAGAATGGATTTTGCAATCGTCCCTTTCTTTTTCGAAGTTTTTCGCTTTTTCATTTGCATCTCCTTATCTGCTTCGTATTGCTTAATTTTCTCACCATATGTATTAATCTGTTTTTCATATTTTTCTACCAATTCTTTTGAATTATTTGATTTTGATATAGTAAACAGTTGAAGTTCCATATTATCTTTCTGCATGCCAAAGATGTAACTTTTAATACTTTTGGATTGAAAGTATGCCCATTCATCGGATGCTCTGGTCTGACTCATCAGCGATTTATTGCTATAGCCTCCCCCTTTAAAAGTTGAAAAGGTCGCACATACTGCAATTAATACCGTTGTTATGGACAGGTAAGTCATCCATTTTTCTTTCTTTTCTTCTGCCATTGTTTTATAATTTGTTAGGTATAACAATAAATTTTTGCAAAGATTAATATATCCTTGAAAATTTTCAAAACTTAGAATGAATTTTATTTTTTTAGCATCTATCTGATTATCTATACTTTTTTAATTAAGGTCGGAAGAAAACAAACCAACGCAATCGAAAATAACACATTAAAAAATGA
>CAVVGP010000117.1:0-6281 GCA_963747625.1 uncultured Bacteroidales bacterium
AAAGCACTCCTTTCCAGTAAGTCTCCTGACCATAATGAATAGAATGCCAGTGCCAGTATTCAACCATGTTTGCACCACAGGCTAAATGCGAATACACAAACAATCTTCCCTGTCCGTCAAAAGGAGGATACTGCCCTTTTGAATCCCAGCCGGTTGTCTGTGCATTGGTCTCAGTAATCAGGTGATTTATTTTTTTCACACTCCGGTAGAAATCATCGGCCCACATCACATCTTCACCTGTAACATCATTCTGACTCCCGTGATATATATTTAAAGAAGGCATATCGAGCTTCTGGTCGGCAGACAGCTGATCGACACTGCTGAGCCATGGCATAAAATCGTGGGTAATAAACTGGTCAGGACGTTTATATTCGGCTACAATCCCAGCCTGCCAGGTTATGAAATCAGCAACTTCTTTAACAGTGTACCTGTCCCATTCAAGTTTATAAGACGGATTGGTAGAGCTGGCTCTTGTCGGGAATTCATCCCAGCCATTAAGAGTCATGCCCCAGTAATTCAGGCCCCATAATTTGTTAATCGTATCAGTGGTTTTGTATTTTTTCTTCATATAATCGACAAAACCTCTGAAATAGTCGTAATTGGCAGTGCCGTAATCATGGGTTTCATTATCAACCTGATAGCCGATAATGGCCGGGTGTTTAGCATAATGCTCCATCATTTTTCTGATGATCCTTTCAGAATAGAACAGGTAGGTCGGATTTGTGATGTCAAAATTCTGACGGATACCATAACTGCCTTTTGAACCATCCAACCTTTCGACAAATAATTCCGGATGTTTTTCAGCCATCCATGCGGGAATGGAATAAGTAGGAGTGCCAAGAATAACTTTAATCCCGGCTTTTTGCATACGGTCGATGATACGATCCATCCATGCAAATTCAAAGCGGCCCTCTTCCGGTTCAAAGAGGCTCCATGTTGATTCTCCAAGTCGCACTACAGATATGCCGGCATCCTGCATCATCTGTACATCTTTTTCAAGCCTGTCGTAAGGCATATACTCATGGTAGTAGGCAACACCGTATAAAACAGTGTTGAATTTCTGAGGTTGAGCATTTATGTTTGTAAAAACAAGTATTACTAGCGAAATAGCAAATAGATGTTTAGCTTGATTTCTAAGGTTTTTTCGATCTTTCATAATATTTTTTTAAAAATTCCTGTTTCTAAGTTTAATTTCAAATGTTTTTACGTATATATAGTTGTATTACAGACTTTTAATAACTATATTTAATTCAGGAAGACTCAAATTTTATATCTTTCTGTTTCACTTTACTTATCCTTTCAAATGAAAATGGAATTGCACTATTTCCAGTAATAAATTTAATATGTTCCAACAATAAATAATTTCCAGTAATGAATTTTGCTGTGGGATAGATACTTTTTTTTTGGAGTGTTACCTTCTGAAGTTCAATATGATTAAAGTTATTGGCAAAGAAAAAGTCGGCTGACAGTAATTTTGCCCCTTCAAAGGTGTAATATTAAAAACAGACCCTTCTCTGGAACTGAAAGATGAGTTCTTTATAAACATATTAAACTTAAGCGCTGAATCCCCTGCGATATAAAATGCACTAAGAATACCTGTAGCCTTGATCTTTTCAAAACAGACTGTAGTAACAGGCTGCCCTGTTTGCCACAAACCATTTTGATAATTATACATATAAACCCGATCAACATTCTTTATTGTCACATCCTCGATGAGCCAGTTTCCGCTCTGTAATTCCGGATTATCATCTTTTGGCGAAAAATGCACAAAAGCTGTAAGCATATTGTTTCGCTTCTGACTTTTATGAACATATTCACCAGGTCCCCAAAGCCAGCAATGCTTAACGGTGAAATTAAAACAACCCATTCTGAAACCATTACAGGAAGTATTTACCTTACAATCAGTTATAACAAAGTCGTTATTGTCGTTTCCTGCAAAGGCATCATCTCCGGTTCTGAAATCACAACCTGCAATTGTGAAATTATTACAAAATCTTGTATGCAAACCATCGTGACCACCACGAATTGATACTGTAATAACTTTTGCATATGAACAATATCTGCAGTTGACAGCCCAGTTTGCCGAGTTTTTAATAGTAAAATCTTTCAGAACAATGTTTTTACAACTAACCAGACGGATGCAGTGTGGTCCGCGGAAACCCTCCTCTCCATCAGGATTATAACAATCAACGCCGTCTATCGTTCCCTGTCCCCTGATTGCTATATCGGAGAGGTCTTCGCCGAAAATAAATGCATCATTTTTATAATCGGCATATTTATCACTGCCCTGAAGAACAGAGCCTTTTTCTAATCGCAAAGTGACATTGCTTCTAAGCCGGATACCTCCTGTAAGATATGTACCTGCAGGAAAGATCACATCTCCTCCTCCCTCAGCTGAGCATGAATCAATGGCCTTTTGAATGGTTTCAGTAATCAATCCTGGCTGGTTTGGAGTCATAAAGATTATAGTCCTCTTTGAGCCAGGAAGTTGCATTGATACTAAAATGAAACATAAAAGGCAAATTGTCAGCACAATGCCAAATTTAGTCCGTGTTTTCCGGTTGTGCAAAATCCTTTTTAACAAATTGCAATTAAGTCGTTTTTGTTTTTGTCTCATGAATATAAGATTTTCAATTCAGGGAATTATCTCCAGAATATAATGTATTTTCAGTTCCGGAATCTCAACCTTCGAAACACCATTCAGAAAATCAACCTCCAGTTCTCTGCCACCCGGCTGCAGAAGAATTTTCGTTGGTTTTTCTTCGGTTTTGATACTGATAATAAGGTCTTTTAGTGAAGGAATCTCATCATACCCTATTGCACTCTGGTTAGTGTGTTCTCCTGCAACATTTACCAAATTCACATATAGCTTACCATTTAGAGAATTTACTGACACATGAACCAGGTGCGATCCTGTTACGCTGACTAACGGATCGGGAAAAAGTTCTGTTATGCAACCCTCAATAAAATCGCGCAATACGGGTGACTTATACTTTTTATAATCTGAACCGGCATTGAAATAGACCCCGATAACTTTTCCTTTTCCGACATTGTTTTCTGATGATGCTATCATGGTCCCTTTGTATCTGAAATCACTGCCGTCATAGAAATATGAAAGCACTTTTGTGTCCGGGGCCAATCCCACTGAATCAAGTACTGACCGTACAGCTCCTATCCTGTCTTTTGTGGCAATAAATGCTTCGCTTTCCCCAATTGCCTTTAAAGCCTTTATTCCGAGTTCTTTTTCGAACAGACTTGCTGTTTCAGTTCCAATAATTAAAAGATTGCCTCCGTTAGTTATATAACTTCTCAATTCATCTATAAATGCCGGCTCAAGATAATCACACTCGGGAATAATGATCAGCGGGTACTTGTTTATCTTTCCCTTAATGTTATACTCAGTAAGTATTTCGACAGGATGCTGATTATCAAGTACAAGGTTCAAAGCTCCTTCGAGCATGTCCAGCGGATTGGAATAGGGTTTTGATGCATTTTTCTGATATGAAACGGCAGGGTACAACAAAGCAATCTGTGGAATAGCCATGGCCTTCTGGCAATAGGCCTGTCTTTCGCGGCAAAATAATGCGATCTCTGAAAGCATATCGGCAATCCAGGGTTTAATCGACAGATCCCTGTTTTGCTGAAAATAGAACTGGACCCCTCCTCCCATCGCCAAAATCTCTGCAGCCTCCTGCTCCAGCTGGACAGCCGATTTAACACTCATCGGCATCTTACCACCGTTCCAGGAGAATCCCCATGCCATAAGATCCCATGGCTTTCCCTGCGGAGCCAGGCAGCGGGCTTCAAAAGCAGAACGGTAAACACCATTCTGAGGTGTAACATCACCTGATAAGAAATCGACATCAACATCAACTTTTTCAGGCATCATCGATGAGTATGCCCAGTTACTTGTGATCTGAAAAGACGGATTGTATTGATGTATGGCGTCAACATATTTTTTTAAATGCTCACGAAAAAGTCTGCGTGTATATTCCATGAATTCAGGATAATACCTGTCTGTCGTCTTCCTTGGAATTTCAGTTATTCCTGTTTCTTTAGTAAACTGTGCCAGAGACGCTTCTCCATAGTCAGGTTCAACTGCCCAGCATTCTCCGTCGATCCATGCACCGTCGACTTTATAGTCACTTAGTTCTTTCAGTTGCGGAATCATATATGTGTCGAGGTATGGACTGAAGAATGATGTTTTCTCTTTGCTTCTTTCTCCGTCTGCTTTAACTATTGCCCAGTCAGGATGTTCCTTTACCACTTTTTGGTCAATAACTCCGGAGAAGTGCGTAAACAATGAAACATGATCTTTTTCAGTTACCTCACGGAAAAGCTTCAGAGGATCTTTATCGAATCCTTTCACATGGTACCCAACTTTGGTTGGATAACTTGATATTCCGGGGTGACCTTTGCAATCAATCTGGATAAAATCAGGGCGTACCTTCAGGAGGAAAGTATCGATCATTTCTGCAGTAAGAGTTTTCCCTGCATCAGTAATATCCTCGCTGGCGTGAAGGTCAAAGTGAATTCCGAAAAAGCAGTCTGCTCTTTTCAATTTAACAGGTGGCTTTTCATTTTGCTTCAGAGCTCTGAAGCTGGCGATTCCAAAAATTAAAAAGCAGATCAATGTGATTCTTTTCATTTTTATTATTGATATTTACTTTTTATTCTTCAATTCATCCAAAACCAAAACCCAGTCGCAGCCACGACCTGTCTTCAGCCAGTTTAGTTCCTTAGATATTCCATCAGGTGTGAATTCCATCTCGCCTGAATTCCTGTATTCACCAATTTTCTTCATTTCTCCGGTTCTTGGATTATACCAGTTTGCAATAACCGAATCTCCGGAGATTTTCCCCATCTGAATTGTCACCGGATATCCTGTCGGAATATATACGAATATATAATTTTTCCCTCTTGAAGCAACACAATGATTTGAACCTGTTCCGATATCATTTACAATTATCGATTGATCCGGTATTCTTTCAAGCATCGGCCTCGACTCAATAAGGTTTTTCAGATATTTCAGCTGATTTGCTCCTTCGTCATTTAGAGCATCCATCCAGTATTTGTTTACAAAAGTAATTGGTTCTCTGTTTTTATCATAGAATTGCCAGACCGGGTTACAGCCGTATGTATGTCCGAAAGCACCGGCAAATACCGACCAGTATGCTATTTGCCGGACATCATAGGAAGTGAAATTGCCATTGTTCCTCAACCAGTTTACAGCATGTTCCTCATATGCCGGTTCAGAGTTAAGTGTTGGTTTGGGATTTGGAAGAGTCCAATCCGCCAAAGGCTGTTCAAATGCACGGCTGATGCTGAAATCAGAATGATATGATCCCCACATATTAAAATCAAGCCACGTATCATTCTGAAACCATTGCGATGAAGAAGCAAAACAGTGATATGACATCAGAGTGGTTGAATAATCTGTTTTGCAATTAAGATCATTTACACCGTTTGTTCCATCAGCAATTCCCTTAGCCATTGCCCTCCATAACTCAATACCATTTGACCGTTCATCAGGCAGCCGGTCTCCTCCCAGAATCCATATAATGTTTTTCTGCAAATGATATCTTTTACCTAGAATATTTCCATAAGTGTAAGCCTGGGTTATAGTATTAAATATTGCCCTGCCTTCGCGTGGAATTACATATTCTCCCCAGCAGGGGAGCAATCCAATAAAGATACCGAGTTCCTCAGCTTTTTTGATAATGTAGTCAACATGATCCCAATAATCATATTCTCCTGCTTTGGTTGTATCGTTACCGAAAGTTATCTTCAATTTTGTCGGATCGCTCCCGATCAAAGGTAATGAACCATATGCGTTTGGTACTGTCAATCCGTCAAACTCCGAAAGCAATACTGCCTGAATAACATTGAATCCCTGTTCTTTCCGTTTTTTCAGATAGCTCACAGCTTCAGTTCTGTTAAGCCTGTGAAATAATTCCCAACCGGTATCTCCGAGCCAGAAAAATGGAGAGCCGTCATCAAAAACCAGAAAATGGCCGTTTTCTGATACTTTTAATCGCCCATGTGTCCAAATCTGCTGGGAATCAACTGTTTCAAATAAAAACAATAAAAATAACATGAACAGGAAACCCTTCTTTACTATTCGCATTTCATTTTTCATTTATTTCGAATTTTTGAGGTTTAATTGCAGAAAGTCCAACCAAGATGATCAATTATGTGTAAAATGCTCCGAATTTTTTATTTATCGGTGCAACTGGAAATCTTCTCTTCTGCATATCCGGATTAAAAGTTATAAACGTTCC
>CAVVGP010000118.1:0-6870 GCA_963747625.1 uncultured Bacteroidales bacterium
CTACAAATTCCTCGGAATGGAAATTAAAAAACCGTAAACCCAGCGAATGCGGGGCTTGTTTTTCCTTTGGGCTGTTATCCGCAGAGGATCTCTCATGCTCATTTAATCCTCAGACACCTGGATTAAAATAATTCCTCTTTTGTTAAATGAAGATTGAATGTAAAATTCTTAAACCTGATAGTGTAAAAAAATTTTACTTCTTATATAACATTTAAATCTTATATAATTGATAATTAATGTCTAAC
The DNA here is from genome assembly GCA_963747625.1 of uncultured Bacteroidales bacterium. Classification (GTDB taxonomy): domain Bacteria; phylum Bacteroidota; class Bacteroidia; order Bacteroidales; family VadinHA17; genus LD21. The sequence goes on from CAVVGP010000118.1 coordinate 246, forward strand.
ATATCTGGCATGATTTTAGGGAAGTAAATACATAAAAGATTATTTAAAAAGTATTTAAAATAGAATTGAACCATTGATAATCATGAAATTAATAATATTTTAACCCTAACTAAAGTCATGAAATCACAATTTGCAAACCGGGAGAATAACACTTCAGATTTACCTGATGAACTCGTTAAAAGATGCAGAAAAGGAGATCAAAAAGCTCAGCTTCAGGTTTATAAACTCTGCTACAGACCGATCTTCAGCACCTGTATGCAAATAGTTAATGACCCAGCAACAGCTGAGGACTTAATGCACGAGTCATTTATTCTCGCTTTTGAAAATATAAACTCATATATCGGTGATATTAGTTTTTCATCATGGGTAAAGAAGTTCATTAAAGATGCATTTCAGGGCAGGTAAAAAATACTTATATAGGGAACGTATTATGTTGCATTACTTTCAGTTTTATTTGTTTGCATTTTACTTCTTACGGGAGCATTGGTTGCTGAAGGATTAAATGCACAGGTGAAACAACTGAACAGATCAATCTTTAAAGGTTTTACTATCCCTGGGATTATGTTGACCATGTTCGTGGGGAGCCTGAATAGACGATCGTTCAGCGGGATTTTATACACGGATATATAGCTATTATGCTGAAACACGCGAACTGCATTCTTTACCCGGAGAGCTCTGCACTTAGTGGAAAATAGGAGGGTATACTATCAATGGCTGCTTGCAGATATGCTTATTTATTGAGAAAATAATCTGCTTTCCATGTTAATAATAGGGCAGTCAAAAAATGCTTTTATAATGACAAACAATTAATTACTGGAATCCTCCATAATATGCTAACATAATAATTCTAACTATATCTTTTATTAAACCGGGGTCAGATATTTCATCACATTCCCATGCAGATTCATGAAGAGACGCAGACAAAAATATGGGAATAATGAATTAAAAAGATAAATTTGTTTGACCACTGCAAGCTTTTAAACATTACCAATGAATAATACAACCATACCACAAAATAAGGAACAGAAACCACGTTTATTGTCTCTAGACACTTTGCGTGGATTTGATATGTTCTGGATCATTGGCGGAGGCGCTTTGATCGAAGGACTTGCAAAATGCTTTCCTGTTCCATGGCTTAAGATAGTGGCAGATCAAATGGAGCATGCCACTTGGTCAGGTTTTCATTTTGAAGACCTGATATTTCCTTTATTCATGTTTATTTCCGGTGTCACCATTCCTCTCGCGGTACTGTCAAAACTTGAAAAAGGCAGCTCAAAAAAGGAAGTGATTTTTAAAATCACCAGGAGAATGCTCATTTTGATTGTGTTAGGCATCATTTTTAACGGGATTTTACGTGATGGATTTTCAAACGCAAGGTACACAAGTGTCCTGGGGCAGATAGGTATTTCCTATTTTATTGCTTCTCTCATTGTTATTTATGCCGGTTCGCTGAAAACTCAATTGTTCTGGCTGGGTGGATTACTGTCTGTCTATGCCATTGTACAATTGCTGATACCTGTACCCGGAATAGGGGCCGGAGTTCTGACTCCATCAGGTTGCATAAATGGTTATATCGACCGGTTGTTTTTGCCTGGCAGACTGGCATATGGCGCCGATGCTGAAATGATCTCCGGCCAGGGTATTTTCGATGCACTGGGATTACTTTGTATTATTTCAGCAACCGGTGTTACCCTGATGGGTTATTTTGCCGGACGAATTTTACTTGCTAAAGATTCGTCGCCACAAAAGAAAGTTCGTATTCTGGTTGCTATTGGGATAGGGCTTATTGTACTTGCACTCTGTATTAGCCCGTTTTATCCAGTTATTAAAAAGTGCTGGACAACAACTTACAATCTGTTTTCAGGCGGTATCAGTTTTCTTTTGATTGCCTTGTTTTATTTAATTATCGATGTCTGGGGCTATAAGAGGTGGACTTTCTTTTTCAGAGTCATAGGCCTGAATTCCATTTTCATTTATCTGATAGTAACAGGCAATTTACTGAATATCAGTTCCACAACTACATCATTGATTGGCTGGATCATAAGACCTATGGGAGAAAATTTCGGTCAGTTAGTTTTGACTTTTGGCAATATATCCCTTGCCTGGCTCTTGCTTTATTTTATGTACAAAAAAAATATTTTTATTAAGGTATAATACTATGCAGACAATACAAAAATTCATAGTTTTTTTGCTTTTAATCCTCCTCTTCACTTTCAGTGCAATATCTGCGCATCGCCCTGAAGAAAAGGTTTTCCGCGGATTTATGATTGATGCTCCCAGAGGTGTAGAGACTATTGAATACTATTTCAGGCTTATTGACTTTTGCCAGGAAGAAGGTCTTAATTCCATTATTTTCCGACTTACAGACGACCAGGGATCTGCATTTCTTTTCACTTCTCATCCCGAATTGAACATGTGTGAAGGCGCTTTTTCAGGAAAAGAATTGAAAACAATAGTTGAATATGCACAAAACCATGGCATAGAAATGATCCCTGAGATAGAATCCTTTGGCCATGCCAGTTATATAATTCAAACAAAAAGATATATGTATCTTAATGACGGACCGGCCGGGGAAGATTTCAATGCCCTTTGTCCTGTTAACGATTCAACCCTGGCCCTGATGAAAGATCTTTATAATGAGGTCGCTCCTATTTTCCCGAGTCAATATTTTCATATCGGATGTGATGAGGTCAACTGGGGGGCCGGCGAATTATCAAAAAAGGCACTGGAAACAAAAAGCAAATCTCAGATATGGTCAGAATATGTAAATAAGCTGAATGGCTTTATAAATACTATCGGTAAAAAAACAATTATCTGGGGCGATGTTCCATTGTACAAAGATACAGAAGTGCTTGATCTGCTTGATAAGGATATAGTAATTATGGACTGGAATTATTGGGAAACCAACAAGGAGAAAATACAAAGTTTAGCTCAAAGGGTTTTAAGCAAAGGCTTTAAGCTAATGGGTTGTCCGGCTGTCAACTGGTGCGCATGGGGACCTCGGGTGGGTGAAAAACAGTTTCAGAATATTAATGCTTATGCCCAAGTATATGGAAATATTAAGGACTCAGATAATTTGGGCTTATTTCTCTCCAACTGGGTCCCGAAGCGTTACCTTCAGGGCAGCCAGTGGGACACTTATACAATTGCTGCTGAAATTCTTAAAAACAAAGGCAATTTTGATTTTATGGATGCTATCCCTCAATTTGTTATAAACCATTTTGGTGTGAAGTATGATGCAAACTGGGAGAAGATATTCACTGCTATTTACAGTAAAACTCCTGAATGGGGCTGCGGACAGGATGATAGTCTTAAATTTTTCTGCTGGCATTCGGAAAAGGATATCAAAGATATTGTATCAGCAAACAGGCATCTGACAAATAAATTCGTTGAAATATCCGGTCTGCTTAAAACCTGCAAAAAAGGAGTTACGAAGAATTTGCATGATTTTGATGATCTTCTTTTAACAGTAGACTTTATGGGATACAACTACAACCGGCAGAATGAGTTGATTAACTTTATTCTTTCAAAAAAAACGGATATAAAATCCGTTGATGCCTATTTAAATAAAGTTTCAAATGAGGACCAGCAAATGCTGTCAGGAATCAACCTGGCATGGAGTATTGGCAGGCGCACCAGACCTAGTACAACTGATAAGGATTTCATGTGGTCGTTTAATTTAGCTTCAGCTTACTCAAAACATTTAGACGAAAACCGGAATGAGTTTATGAAGATATTGACGGAAATTAATAAATAAATGAAAAAACCCCCGGAAATGATTACCGGGGGCTGACAATAATTAAATAATCAAACAACCCTTTAACTACATGATACACTACTTTTTGAGAACTGTCCTTCCGTTGGTACGCGATTGCTGAAGTGAATACCAACCGTTGTGTCATTTCAGGTTATGCCGGTTGAACATATTATAATGCATCCTTCCGATTCTATCCATTTGTTCCTTTGGGATTCCATGACCCGGATTCTTTACTCCTATGACCTTGTTATTTACTCCAAGATCATTAACTATAACATTGCTGAGATCTCCCACAATCAGGTTATTTTGTGTATCCCAATCAAGATAAACATTGAAATTCTTCTGTTGAAAATTATTATTTACAATTTTGCATTTTTCACCTACGGACAATAAATAATTGGGGTCATCGGCAGTAGTAACATACCATTCATCACCACTAATATACCAGTAGCAGTTCGGTAATGCAGCATCTCCGGTTATTATGTTATTGGTGAATATCCCATTCTTCATTGCATAAGTCTCTAAAGGCCAAGCCCAATCCTCCATATCATTAAATGTATTATTACAACAAAACATCTGAATCCAGACAGGATTATCAGGATGAGCATACCGCCAGCCGTCCCACATGCCTATCCCGGCATTACCGTAATGAAGATTGAATACGTTATTGCTTATTTCATAATTTCCCGGTTCTTCCTGGACATATTCAAAAATATTATGCTCTTCAGAGCAATTTACATCTATTCCATCATAATTATAAGCAGTGACATTAAATACATTATGCATCATTTTGACCTTTACTCCTATATTTTGATTCACTAAAAGCCCCTGATAATTTCCGGAAAAAACATTACTCCCCTGCATACCAAAACTGAGATCACCACTTTTACAGCCAAAGACATACAATCCCCTCCAGAAATTATTAAATATGCTGTTTGAAACATTTGCATCAATATTTCCTCTCGTAATGAGATTGTTTCCAACTGGTTTATATACGTCCGGAGCCATTTTAACACCATTATAGCCGACATATGGATAATAATCTACGACTGTTCCGTCCCACATAGTAACATCCTCTTCTTGCAACCCTGTTACTTCAATATTATTGAGGGTAACCCCGATATGTTGTCTGTCCGGTACATAATCTGCAGAATAATCGGAAAATAGCAATAAATTCATTTGCACAATTCCAAGCAAAGACAAAGTTTCTGTCTGGGTGACCGACAAGTCGCTCACCGTTACGTCACCCCCAATAAAATTAATTAGGGCAGGCAGTTTGTTCTGCAAGGTATCCGATTCAGGAGTCAGCCCCGGGAGATTGGTGATGATGGTTTTTCCCATCCCTGAGCCGCATAAAGTCCCGTTAAAATCCCTGACTTCAATCATGCCGATCGTGAATGTACCCGGCATAAGTTTCACAACAGCTTTTTTACCATAGGTTGAGGCCAGAGCAAACGCATCCAGCAGGGCTTTTGTATCGTCTGTGCCCGGATAAATCTTTACAACATTGCTGCAAATCATCAGAGCTTTGTTTCCATAAAGCTGATCGGCTAAGCGGATCGGTGTTCAACATGCTGTCCTTTGAGCAGGAAAAGGCCAGGAGAGCAAGAAAAATTAAAATAAAATTTAGTTTTTTCATAGCCGAAATAATTTAAGTTAAAACATAAACCGTAAAGAGCTTAATATTTTAATTTAATTTCGGCTAAAAACATTCTGAGGAACTAAAATATTTTTACTTTTCATTAAAAAGAAAGTTCAGATGTTTAAATTTTTTGTTAAAACTTTAATTTTTTTACGATAATCACAATTTTGAGCTCGATGCTCAACAGATTGATACTACAGCATCCCCTGATTCTCAAGCCATCTTCTTACTCTTTCGTGCTCTGCCTGGAATTTTGCTTCAACATCTTTGACAATTTGCTGAAACTCTGGTTCATTTTTTATATTATTAAAAAGTGGATCATTTTTTAAATAAGTCAACCACCACATAGGACAATTAGGGATTCCGGACCATAATTTTAGATTCTCATATGCTTTTTTTCTATCTCCCAGGATTGAATATGTAGCAGCAAGATCATAAGCCGGACGTAATGGATCAAGACTAACTCTACCCATTTTTCTCACCTTGTTACAATATTTTATTTGTTCGTCAAAATAATATTCTGCTTCCCGTTTATTCCCTTTTTGCCAGTATGCCCATCCCAACCTATGCATACCAAACAAATCTGGTATCGCTAAGAGATTTAGATTCTTTCAACCATTCTTTAAAATATTTTAATGCTTCTTTATAATTATTAAGTAACATATAATCTATTCCTAATTCCCAGTAGATGTAAGTATTGCTTGAATCTATTGCACATCTCTTGTACAATTCAATAGATTTTTCAAAATTTCCGGAAGATAATTCATCATATGCCAGATGCTCATAATATTCCAATGAATCCTTGTCTATTTTAAGGGCTTCCTCTGCACAAGTTTTAGATTTTTCTAAAAATCCTGCCTGAAGATAAATAATGCCAATATATCTTATTATACCTGGTAATTGTGATCCATGATTAAGAGACTTTGCTTTTAAAAGATTTTCAATGGATTTGACATTGTCAAAATTAGAATAAACTTGTCCTTTTGAGTAATAAGCCATCCAATCATTAGGATTGTATTTCAGGGCTTTGTCAAGTTCTTCCATAGACTTTTCTTTATTACCCATCTGATTATAGTATACTCCTTTGATCGTATATGCTTCTGACAACTGATCATCATAGGAAAGAGCAATGTTTGTTAATACAAGAACAGAATCCAGAAAATTCTTTGTTAAAAAAGTTTGCCAATAATACTTAGCAAGATATACCCTGGCCAATCCGGAATAAG
>CAVVGP010000119.1:0-6880 GCA_963747625.1 uncultured Bacteroidales bacterium
GAAAATCCTTGTTTTTGTCTGGTATCCTATCTAAATCTCCCCCAAAAACATACAGAATTAAAAATCTTCATAAAAACTCAAATAAAAAAGCCGTCTCAATTAAGTTATGAGACAGCCTCTTTTATTTTCATGTTTGGATATTAAGATTGCCGTGCTCTTCTTCGTCGGGCTCGCAATTGAGAGTGCAAGTAATCCCAATTCATGCTAAGAGTTGAACCGAAGTTTATAAAACAAACGGTCATTGCGAGGAGCGAAGCGATAAAGCAATCTACCAATCCAAATTCGTTTATTTATTAATCTTCTTGTATTTCTCTACCCGTGCATCCTTAATTACCCCACTCCAGTTCATCCCGAAGCCGAAATCGTACTTGTTTCCTTCTGAATCGACATGGCATATCATATCAAAAGGAACATCCTCTTTCTGTGTCTCAACGGTTTTCATATCAAGAGGCATTTGCATTGGTAACAAACCTGAAGGTTCTTCAACTCCGCTAATAATATCCAGAATTGTCTGGTCCTGTACATCAAAAGTTACAATTATGGCATCTGCGTCTTTTTCAAATTCGCTGAATACCATTGGTTTTGATATCGCTATGGATACTATTACAGGTTTAGCTTTCATAAGTTTCCTTGTATCCAGTACCATCTTGAGATCTGATGCATTGAAAGTTGTAACTGTTTTACCCTTATAGGACCGGTTTGTAAATTTCTCAAAAGGGTCTCCTCCGGCTATACTTGGATCGCGCGCAAAAATTGCGGTGTAAGGGTTGTACTGGAGACTTATAGGAATGTACCCGTTTCCGCCTTTTTTGACATCCGCAGGGTCATAGCCACTGCCGGAAATAGGGCTCCTGATAATAACAAGCGCAAAATCAGCTTCGGCAGGATTATCGGTTACCTTAAAATACTTCTTAACAAGGTCGATATTAATCGGATAACTGACTGAACCTGGTACGGTTCCTCCAAAGAAGTCCCGACCCGGAGCAGTTATTCTTTTTGGTATATATACCGTTTTTTGTTTGTTAACAGGCATTACTTTGTTCTTATTCTTCAGCATAACTATTGATCTCAGCTGGGCTTCATATCCTGCTTTCATGAATTGCTCATTACCGACAATAATTTTAGTTTTTTCGACGTTCAGGTATGGATTTTCGAAAAGTCCGACTCTGAATATATTCTTAAGAAGACGAACTGCAGATTGTTCCATACGGGCTCTCATAAATTGCTCTCCATGTTCTTTAACTCCCATCTGGTACGCTTCCATTACAGGCCCTGCATCATTGTTGCCTCCAAACTGGTCAACCCCTGCCATAATTATTTTATAGTGTCTTTCTGCTATGGTCAGTTTCTCTGCGCCCCAGCATGTGGTTCCGAATCCATCGACTGCTTTTTCATCGGAAGTAACACCCCAGTCGGTACAGATAACCCCGTCAAAAGAATATTTACCGCGTAAAAGATCGCTTATCATATACTTACTGTAGCTGTTACCGACATTTTCATTGTTTTGTTTATCAATATCCCAGGAAATTGTATAATAAGGCATTACTGCTGAAGCAGTTTTTGTGTCACCATTCAGTTTAAGAGCACCTTCAGTAAAAGGGATAAGCTGTTCAGCAAGGTTGTTACCGGGATAGACGGCATATTTTCCGTAAGCGAAATGAGCATCGCGACCTCCCTCTTCAGGTCCGCCTCCAGGCCAGTGTTTTATCATCGTATTTACACTTGCATAACCCCAGCCGTTTGCTATAAGCTTGTCGCCGGTAGACGTCTGAAAACCATCAACATAGGCACGAGCCATGTCTGCCGTGAGCTGCGGATTTTCACCGAAAGTCCCGTTTACTCTTACCCACCGTGGTTCGGTTGCAAGATCAATCTGAGGGGAAAGTGCCGTCGTGATACCTAATGCACGATATTCCTGAGCAGCAATTTTCCCAAACTGATTTACAATCTCGGGATCAAAGGTAGCAGCCATACCCAGCGAACCCGGCCACATGGATATCTGTCCTGCTGAACCGACGTTATATTCAGCTTCCGAAGTAGCCCTGTGTCTTGGATCAGAACTGTTGTTGGCAGGAATTCCAAATCCAATACCTTCGCAAAGTGCCTGCACTTTATTGTTCCACATTGCTGCCACTGCAGGACTTTCCACTGAAGTTATCAGAACATGGCGGAGATTATCTTTGGTAAGGAATTTAATCTGCTGATCACTAAGATCATAAGGTTTTGCCCCACTTTCAGCGTAAGGTTTACCATTATAAGTACTGGCACCAAAACGAGTATTTGTGGCTGGAATTGCCTGATGAGCGCTGTAAAGCATCAGTCCGGCAATTTGCTCGACAGTCATTTTTGAGGCAAGATCTTTTGCCCTCTCCTCCGCACTGAGGCGCCAGTCTTCATATTTATCAAGCTTGCCATTTTTATTAAGGTCCTTAAAAGCAAGTCCGTTAACAGTTAATATTTTGACGCCGGAGGTTGTATCATAACCAAGTGTTTGTCCTCCTTTATTGGTTATAATCCTGATCGATCCCGTTCCGGATTCGGTCCAGTTTTTGCAACTGCCCAGAGAAAGAGCAACTACGAATGCAACAAAGAAAAAAAAGGAAATTTTGAACTTTTTCATGCCGGATGAATTGAGGTTAATTATGAGTATAGGTTATTAATTCTGAATTATTTTTTATCACAAAGGACTCTAAGGACATCACAAAGGTGCTCAAAGGACAAGAATAAATAATGTTAGAATGTCATGATTTTTTTATTTTCATAATCTTTCTTTGAGTTTTTTTCCTGCCTCTTCGAAGCCTGGTTTATTAAGAAGTGCGAACATATTTTTTTTATATGCTTCAACCCCGGGTTGATCAAATGGATTGACATCCAGGATATAACCGCTTATTGCACAAGCCATTTCAAAGAAGTAGATAAGCTGTCCCAAATAATATTCATTAAGAGTTGGAATTGTTATTGTGATTATTGGCACATTACCGTCGTTATGAGCAAGGGTTGTTCCTAATTCTGCAGAGTGATTTACCTCTGAAAGTCTTTTCCCTGCCAGATAATTCAACTGATCAGAATCATCTTTTTCAGACGGTATGGTAAGCTTTTTATCAGGATTTTTCACAGAAATTATTGTTTCGAACAGAATTCGTTGTCCATCCTGAATGTACTGGCCCATTGAATGGAGATCGGTAGTAAGGTCTACAGATGCCGGGAAAATACCTTTACCGTCTTTTCCTTCGCTTTCTCCGTAGAGCTGTTTCCACCATTCGGAGAAGAAATGCAATTTAGGCGTAAACCCTACAATTATTTCAACGGGTTTCCCATTCTGGAGCAGAAGATTTCTTGCTGAGGCATACAAAAGTGAAGGATTTGTTTCTGCATGCTTATTATTTCTGGTAAGCTCTTCCATCATTTTAGCTCCTTTTATCAGCATCCTTATATCCATTCCGCTTATAGCTATAGGCAGGAGTCCTACGGGTGTGAGAACAGAATATCTGCCTCCAATATTATCAGGTATTATAAATGTTTCGTAACCGTTAGTTTCTGCCAGTGACCTGAGTGCTCCTTTTTTTGCATCGGTAATGGCGATAATCCTTTCAGCTGCAGCAAGTTTCCCCACTTTTCTTTCAAGATGATCTTTTAGTATTCTGAATGCAATAGCCGGTTCAGTTGTTGTACCCGATTTTGATATCACAACGATTGAATAGTTTCTTTCTTCGACAAATTCAATGAGTTCGGCCAGATAATCCTCGCTTATATTCTGCCCTGCATAAAACACATCATGGTGTTTATTCTTTAAAAGCGGGGAGAAGGAATGAGAAAGAGCTTCAATTACGGCTCTGGCTCCCAGATATGAACCGCCAATTCCTATTACTATCGTTATGTCGGAAACTGCCCTTATATGCCTGGCAGTCTTTTCTATTTTATCGATCTGGGGTAAAATATCATCGGGGAGAGACAGCCAACCCAGAAAGTCATTTCCGGGACCAGTACCGGAATTAAGTGTAACAATGTGTCTTACTGATTTTTGTGCATGAGCAATGACCTCCTCGTAAGAGATAAATTTGCTGATGTTATTCAGGCTGATACTTAAATTTTCCTTCATATTTTTAATTTTCAGTTTTATTATGAAATCCTTTAACCCTGCCTATCGGCAGAAAGGCGCAAATTCCGAAAGCTACCGGAGCGTAAAGTTATCGCAAAGATCGCCAAGAAGAGCAGTATTTCAGTATACAAAATTAAGAAAAAAGCCGTCGGATTCCTTCCGGCGGCTTTAAATAATGTAGGATATATTTAGATTTGAAGTTATCTTTTGTGGATTCCTCCTGCACTTGAAGACTGGGCATCAACATATTTCGGATCGCCTTTATAATTGATATCTCCGGCGCTTGATGCTTTTGCAGTTAACTTTTCCGTGACATTTACATCAGCATCGCCTGCACTTGATACAGAAATGTCTGCTTCTCCGGCTTTTAAGTCAAAAGCTTTCAGGTCCCCGGCACTGCTGAGATCAGCTTTGAGTTTATCTGTTTCACCCGAAAGTGTTATATCGCCTGAACTGCTGATATCAACATCAATGTTTTTTGCGTTTATCTCAAGTTTAATATCTCCGGCGCTGCTTGCCGATAACTCAAGATTGTCGCAGTTTATGGGGCTTTCTCCATAAACATCACCTGCACTTGTAGTCTTTACAGAATTCAACTCTTTAATGGTAACATAGACTCTTTTTCTTTCTGCTTTGCGTATACTATATTCGCTGTAAACATTCAGAACTCCATTCCTGACTTCAGTTATAATATACTCATGCAGATTCTCATCAGCTTCAACAGAAACTGACTCATCATTACCTTGTTTAAGATAGACGTCAATTCCTGAACTCACTTTTACACCGGTGAATGATTCAGTTTTCCGTTCTTTTGTGACGACATTTCCATGTCCTTCCACAGTTTTCCAGTTTTGGCCGCTGACGCATGAGACAGTACCAAGGATCAGGATTGCAAATGTTACAGATCTGAATGTTTTCATATTTTCTTTATTGGTTTTTTAATCACTAATTGCAATAAAGACATGAAAAAAGAATCTCTGTTGCATCGAAGGAACTTTTTTTTTGTGCATGGGTTTCCAATCGGATCTTAATGCCACTTGAATATTTTTAACCCGACAGAGAAAAATAATATTCCTATTGCCAGCAGGATCATAATTGGAAATGTCACTTCATGAAAACCTGCCCCTTCATTGAAGATACTTCTGATACCGTCAGTCAGCATGGTTAAAGGAAGGTTCTTTATAAATGGAAGACTCCAGTCAGGAAAATTCTGGTAACTGAAAAATATTCCTGATAAAACCATCATCGGGAATACGACAAAATTTATCAGGCCATTACCAACTTCAGTGTTTGAAGTATGAGATGATACGAACACGGCTATTCCCGCAAAAGCGATATTTCCGGCAAGGAACATCAGAATAAGTGCCGGTATACTACCCTGTATTGACATCTTAAATGCAAACAATGCGAAAAGGAAGAGAACGAGCGATTCAATAAAGTTCATTGTTATCCTGACAGTTATAAGTGCTATCAGGAAGTGAGATTTCTTCATTGGCGTTGCAACAAGTCTTCTCAGCAGTTTCTTTGATCGTTTTTCAATTATGCCATAACTTATGCCCCACATGCTTGACATCATGACTCCCATTGCAATCAGTCCGGGCACAAGAAAATAATATATCGGGTACCGGTAACAGTCAGGGGTTTAATTTCCGAGTTGCTTTGAACTGCCTGAACAGCTCCTTTCCCTAAAATGGAACTGAGTTTAAGGTATGTGAGCTGGGCATCAGGATTCATCGGATCGAAATGGTACTCTACTGAATCGTTTATTCCCAGAAGGAGAACATTTATTGTACCTCTTTTAAGATACTTTATTGCCTCATCCCATTTCATGGTATAAAACAGGAAGACGGAATTTCCCAACTTATCATCCTTTATTATATATTTCCATTGCCATGTATTTTTATCCGCTGAGGCATTCTTTTCACAATTTTTTTGAAGGAAAGAGATTACTGCAGAGTTTTCCGATCCATTATCTGGTCTCTCTTTTATATTTATGATAGCAACCTTTCGTATAACATCGGTTTTTTTTGTAAATGCCAGGCCCAGTCCAAGTGACATTAAGATAGGGAAAAGGATTCCCCAGAACAGAACTCCGGGTTCCCGTATTATCTCATAGAAAAGGGCAGATATCAGCTGCCATAATTGTTTAAACCTGACCCATCTATTCATTTATCTTCCTTCCCGTTAATGATACAAACAGATCGTCAAGTGTTTTACGGTGGCACTCCATATGCTTGAGAGTTATATTCCTCGATTTCATGAAAGCCATAAAGGCAGGGAGTTCGGTTTCAAAATCGGTAAGAGTGACAAATCCTTTTTCCTTTGTCTCCCCATGAATGAAAACTGAACGGCAGTTCAGATGAAATCATATCTCTTGTTATCAATATATACTTTCGCAAGTGAATTCAACAACCTTTTCATGTGTGTCATCTTCAAGCAGTTGCTGCAGAATACTTTCCTTATAATATTACACCATTATCCATAATTACGATATAGTCGCAAAATTTTCTGCCTCTTCCATGTAATGAGTTGTAAGTATCATGGAAGTTTCAGCCTATTGTTTTCAGAGTTTTCAGGAATTTCCCATATCTCACGCCTCGCATTTGGATCAAGGCCTGTTGTTGGTTCATCAAGAAGAAGGATTGCAGGGTTGTTTATAAGTGAAATTTCCTATTGCCAGCCTTTGTCTTTGTCCACCTGAAAGATTTACGACATAACATTTTTTCTTATCACAAATACAGATGTAACTGTTCAAGTAAAATTAAAATATATACAAGAAGC
>CAVVGP010000120.1:0-14655 GCA_963747625.1 uncultured Bacteroidales bacterium
CTCTACATCTGTCAGTCCGAAAAGAAAAAACCCCGATGCTATCGCACCAGGGCTTTTTCTTTGTAGCGGAGGAAGGATTATTAAGTGATCAGTTTTGGGTAATAGCCCAAGCGAAAATCCCTGTAGCCACTTTCAGCGTATAGAGGCTATTGTTTCTACAAAGCGCATTTAATTGTTTAATCAGAATTAAGCCCCCTCAGGGGGGTTGGGGGTAAAAAAATGGGAGGAAAGAAAAGCTTTGATAAAAAAGAGAGGCTGCCCCTTTTGAGACAGCCCCAACAAACGTCGATCAAAAAACAATAAAGCCTTGTTGCGAAAGCACCAGGGCTTTTTCTTTGTAGGTAGATGTGAAAAAATATCTGACCTTGATTTAATAAGAGATATGGACAGAACTATTAAACTGGTGTTGGTTTTTTATTGATACAACAATTTGTCTAGTCTATTTCTTAAGGATCCTGAAGAAGAGTGCATATATAAAAATCTGCTCTCTGTTATTAAAAGCTCCCTGTACTTATATATTATTTTTTTCTGCTTTCGTGATTGTTTAATATTGTTAAAAAACAATCACGATACACGCCTAGCCAACACAGAACAGCCTGGCATTTAAATTGTACTTTTGAAACTCAATACAACCTGTTTATGTTTAAAAATTATTTCAAAACCGCAGTCAGAAGTCTGATCCAAAACAGAAATTACACTATTATCAATATCACCGGTCTGGCTGTTGGTATTGCCGTTTGTATTATGATCTTTATCGTTGTTCAGTTTCAAACAAGCTTCGACACTTTTCACTCAAAGAAAGATCGCATCTATCGTGTGTTAACCGAATATCATCATGCAGATGCAGCAAATACCGGGAAAGATGTTCCATTTCCTATGCCCGACGGATTGAAAACAACTTTTGCCCAAATAGAACAAGTAGCTCCGGTTTGGGCAAGCCACAATGATAAATTGATGATACCTGATTATAACGGAACAACGATAAAAACATTTAAAGAAGATAAAGGTGTGTTTTTTACTGAGCCTTCATTCTTTAAAATGTTTGATTACCCGCTGCTTGCAGGTACATATGAATCATTGAAAGATCCGAACAATGTATTGCTTACAAAAGAGATTGCAGAAAAATACTTTGGTGACTGGAATAACGCTCTGGGAAAAACCATTAACCTGGAAGCGGGCGGATCTCTCTTCAGCCATGGCACTGACGTATTGAAAGTTTCAGGCATTCTTGCGACCATACCTGCCAAAACAGACTTTCAACTAAAACTTGTTGTGGCTTTTGGTACAGGCATTACCGAAAATATGTCAAAAAACACTGATTGGCAGGATAGGACGAATTCTGATTTTGGTTGCTATATTTTGTTACCGCCGAATATTTCTGTTGACAATTTTAATGAACAATTAAGAGCGTACTCTCGAAAAATGGAATCTCCTGATAATATGGATAGTAATATTATACAACCATTAAGTGCTGTGCATTATGATACACAAACAGGTGATTACAGCAACAAAACAATCAGCCGCGAACTGCTTAATGTTTTGTGGCTGATTGCAGCATTCATCATGTTAATTGCCTGCGTCAACTTTATCAACCTTTCCACTGCACAGGCTGTTAATCGTGCAAAAGAAGTTGGTGTAAGAAAAGTTTTTGGAAGTAACAAATCTCAATTGCAAATCCAGTTCATCATCGAAACATTTTTGATAGTTATATGTGCTGTAATACTTTCAAGTGTTATTACAATTCTAGCATTGCCTTATATAAATCAACTTTTAGAACTTTCGCTTTCATTCAACATTTTCAACAATCCTGCAATAATTTTATTTCTTTTGACTATAACAATTGCTGTAACCGTACTCGCCTCTTTTTATCCTTCTGCAGTTTTGTCAGGTTTCAGTCCTGTTAATGCTTTAAAGAGTAACTTGACAGCCAATGCTGCAAAGGGGATTTCATTAAGAAGAGGCCTGGTAGTGTTCCAATTCATCATTGCACAGGTACTTATAATCGGCACTCTCATCATTGTAAAGCAAATGAATTATTTTATAGATCAACCACTGGGCTTCGATAAAGATGCAATTATAAATGTTCCTTTCCGTGTAGATACTGTCTGGTTCCGAAAGGGGGATTATTTAAAGCAGCAATTATTGTCAGTAAAAGGAGTGGAGGCAGTAACCTTCAGTTCCAACACTCCGGTTGAAGATGCTGGTGATATGTGGAGCACATTCAAGTTTGACCATGCAATAAAAGAAGCGGATTTTAAAGCTATTACAAAATTCGCCGACGACGAATATGTGCCAACTTATAAATTACAACTGATAGCCGGAAGAAATTTGCAACCTTCTAATATGACAAGAGAATTTTTAGTGAATGAGTCGCTTATGAAAAGTCTGGGAATTAAAAACCCTGATGAAATATTGAATAAAGAAATAAGTATATGGGGTGATCGCATAAAATGTCCTGTTGTAGGCGTATTGAAAGATTTTAATGACAGGTCTTTTCACCATTATACTGCACCATTGCTTATTACCACAAATATAACCATGTACAGCCAGGCAGGGATAAAACTTGAAACGAAAGATATTTCTTCAATACTGCAATCTGTTAAAACATTATGGGAGCAAACATTACCAAATTTTGTTTATGAATACAAGTTCCTTGATGATAAAATTGCAGGTTTTTACAAGCAGGAAAGCCAGCTAGCACAGTTGTATGAAATTTTTGCAGCAATCGCCATATTCCTTAGCTGTCTTGGGCTATACGGTTTAGCCTTATTCATGGCAATGCAGAGAACAAAAGAAGTTGGTATTCGTAAAGTATTCGGTGCCAGCGCAGACAAAATTGTTTATTTGTTTTCAAAAGAGTTTATCATGCTCATTGCAATTGCTTTTGCGATTGCAACACCCTTAGCCTGGTATTTTATAAATGACTGGCTGAAGAATTATGCTTATCGCATAGTCATCTGTTGGTGGTTATTTGCTGCTGGTGGATTTATTGCTATCATTATTGCACTTGCAACGATAAGTTTCCAGGCAATTAAAGCTGCGTTTGCAAACCCGGCGAAAAGCCTTCGCTCTTAATGAGATATGAATAAATATTCATATTCAATAGTAAATAGTTCTGAATAATTAAATTTATAATGAAATTTGTTTTTTAAAGAAAATATGAGTAGAAAGACAAATGAAAAAACCAACAGGATTATATTCCACTTCCTGATTTGGTCTGTTATTCTGGGTTTGCCGATTTACGCTGCGAGAAGGTTCCAGATGGGAAGTAATTTCCTATTAACCTATTACACCATTACGGCAATAAGTGCCTTAGTTTTTTATATAAATTACCTGTTCCTTATACCGGTCGCTTTTTATTCAGAAAAAGAGGTACTGGTATTATATTTCCGTACTGGCTCTTGTTTTCTTCTTTTATTTCATATCTGACTTTGCCAATAAACAGATTTACAATATAATATCTAAAAATGGCAACTCAGATCAGATTATCAGGCAACCAGGTGAAGAACGAATGCCAGGATTGCCACCGCTTCAAATGAGAAGACCCAGGTTCATAATAGCTTTGCCTAATGCACATTTCATTGGGTACACATCATCTTCCCTTTTTATGGTATTTCTTTCACTTGGGTCTCAGGGTGCTTGAACGTCAGTCAAAAATGGAAAAAGAAAATCTTAATGCAGAGCTTGCACTTCTGAAAAACCAGATAAGCCCGCATTTCTTTTTCAACACTTTGAATAATATCTATTCTTTGATAGGCAGAAATAATGAAGACTCAAAGAATGCCGTAATAAAGCTGTCGAAAATGATGAGATATGTCCTCAATGAAAACGGAGACGACAACAAGCAGCTAAGTGATGAGATTGAATTCATGAACAATTATATAGACTTAATGAAGCTGAGGATAGGTGCTAAAACCAGACTTAGCGTTAACTTCCCGACTGAATACAAAGATCAGATTATCCCACATCTGCTTTTTGTCTCATTGATTGAAAATGCGTTCAAATATGGGATTAGCGTACAGGAAGAGTCTTATGTTAATATAAGTCTCGAGGCCGGAGAAAATATAATTATATTTAATTGTGAAAACGGTTTGCCTGAAAGTAATAACGGGACGATCTTTGCATCTATAGGAACCGGCCTTGAGAATTTAAAAAAACGCCTGAGTTTGCTCTATCCCGACAGGAATGAACTGAAAATAGCAAGAACAAACAATAAATTTGAAGTGAACTTAATCATTCAGTTATAAATGATAACTGTTATAGCAATAGATGATGAACCATTGGCCCTTCAGTTGATCGCAGATTATATTCAGATGACACCGGATCTGATGTTAGCCGGACAATTCGAAAATCCTTTGGAAGCGGCACAATATATAAGTAAAAATCATATAGATATTGTTTTTACCGACATCCAGATGCCTGGTTTGAATGGAGTTGAATTCACGAGGTCAATGGTTAATGGCCCTGTCGTGATTTTTACCACCGCTTTTGCTAAATACGCTATAGAAGGTTTTAAACTTGATATTGCTGATTATCTGCTTAAACCTTTCACATATGAGGAATTCCTTACTTCAGTGCATAAAGCTGAAAGGATGATAAGATCAATTACGAAACCAGCCGATGATGTTTCGTCGAATAATGAATTTTTGTTTCTGAAGTCTGACTATAAAATTAAACGTATTAATTTCCAGAATATCCTTTATATTGAGGGATTGAAAGAATATGTCAAAGTATATACCATTCATTCAGATAAACCTGTTCTTTCACTTTCCTCTCTTAAAATTCTGGAAATAAAGTTGCCGTGTGAGAAATTCATGAGAGTTCATCGCTCCTTTATCGTGAATCTTGAGAAGGTTGAAACAATTGATCGCAGCAGGATTGTCTTTGGTAAGAAATACATACCCATAGGAGAACGGTACAAGAATAAATTTCAGGAATTTCTGGATAAGAATTTTTTGTAAAGCGTTTCCAGCTTGTTCATTCAGCGCGATCCTATTGGAGGTGTTTCACAAAGATAAAGCCCTGCCACGCTTCGCATGGCTACGGGCTTTTTCTTTCCATCCATCCGTTAAATGTAGAGACGTTGCATGCAACGTCTCTACTTATCTATAATTTGTCAAAGTACATTTAATATGACACTACATTTATACACCTCTTTGATAACTTACCCGGCAAGTATATATCTTTCCGGTTCCAGGAATCATTACGGGTTCCAGTTAACAAGATAACGGTTTCCAAGGAGGTCATCATATGTAACCGCCAGATTTGTTAATTTTGAAAAATCTATCGGTGATGAAAGGACATAAGTCTCAAAACCAGTTGAATTTGTTAACGGGGAACTTGGAATCTGTGTAATACCATTTATGTAAAACTGAAGAAGCATCGAGGATAGCATCACGGCAGGGTTGATTACAGTTCCGTCAATAAGCATGCTTTTTAGGGAAACAGAAATTATCTGACCATTTTCAATATGAAGCGTCGGTATCTCAAGAATCAGATTCTTTTTGCTGCTCACACTCGAATAATAAATTGAATATGAACGTGAACCATCAAGTGTCAATGTGTAAAGACCTGATCTGAAAGGACCCGCCATAACATCGCCAGAATCAATGGGATGAGAAAATTGAGCATAAAAGCCAACTCCTTCATTGGGATTGACCATAAAACTGGTCTGTTGAATATTTGAATATGGATTACCCGAAGGGCCTGACAGAGAAATATTTCCGTTTGAGAAGGTCAGTGCGGTCCCGCCCTGAAAATGCATTTGATAATTAAAATTCATCAATGATGTATCATTTACCTGTGCCTGACTATTATCTGTGCCAAAATGTCCTCCATACAGGAATAACATAGTACTTGCAACAATTTCAGAATGTTCCAGTACATCAGGAGTTCCGTTATTATCAGCATCAATGTTTTTAGAAAGGGAGCTATAGAAAGCATCACTTGTCCTGAAAGCTTCTATTTCCTGTGGTGCAATAATTATTTCATTACCAAACGGGTCGTGTGATGGTATAACCTGGTTTCCACTAAGAGAAAGAGTTGAAAGATCAATGACAGTGCTTTCGCCATCTGAAAGGTTGGTCAGGGGAAGCATGTTCAGCCCTTCGGTACACAAGTTTCCGATGTATTTGTTATCAGAATCCAAAAATACAAGGGCTGTGGCGAACCCTATTTGCGAATAAACAGTAAAAGCACCCTGATCAATATCAGAGAATTCATAATACATACCATGACTGAATGTATTCGCACTGAAGATCATAACTTTTCTGGCATCGGCCAACGAAGCTGAAGTATCTAGAGATTTTAAAATACCTGATTTGGTGTTTGTTGAAATGTTGCCTTTTATGCCTATCCCGGAATTTCCGTGGGACATGTCTTTTTTACA
Organism: uncultured Bacteroidales bacterium; assembly: GCA_963747625.1. Lineage (GTDB taxonomy): Bacteria > Bacteroidota > Bacteroidia > Bacteroidales > VadinHA17 > LD21. The sequence goes on from CAVVGP010000120.1 coordinate 6,389, forward strand.
ACCTATAAGGATTAATGAAATGACAATAAGTATTGATAATTTTTTCATATAAAAATTGTTAATAAACGTTATTAATTTGATAGCATAATTCCCGGTCTTTTTCCTCTTAATTATATCAAAAAGTAAAGATGAAGAAAAACAATTTAAATTCAAATAACATCAATCATGCAACTTGTTTGAGAAAGCCAGTGCCTTTGACCTTCTGTTGCCGATGAAGATAACCATGAAAATTCGGAGTTAAATCCCTGTAATACAATTTTGTACACTAGAGTCAATCAGACTGATTGAATGTGGTCAATATGTTCGGCTTTTGCACTGGGATACCCCAATCACTTTATTAATGACATGTCTGTTTTTTTTTTCCATCCCTGCATCTGTCAGTCCGAAAAGAAAAAACCCCGGTGCTTTCGCACCAGGGCTTTTTCTTTGTAGCGGAATGTGATGAAATTTCTAACCTTAAATTAATATTAGATATGATTGAAATATTGGAATTCATGGAACTTGAATTTTCATTTTGCTGTTGGTCCCTGTTATATGATTGAAAACAGCCAGACTTCCTTATAAAACACATTGGCGAAACTGAGTTGGTTTTGAAAAACGAAGATGCTCTTATATTTCCTGAATACTAATGTCGGTATATTTCAAGAAATTACATCTTGTCAAATGAAACTGCCTGATTTTACAGAGTTTACAACAGGAATTTATTAGAATATTATTTAATTTTACTGAACCTCGGAATTATTAATCATGATGTAAATGCTTTTACATTTTCTCATCGATTAACTTATATATTTAATTATTTAATATGTAAATCTTTAATTACTATGAAACAATTATTTATCTTAATGTTGTTGCTATTTTTGTGTGCATTGAGTAATGCACAGAATGGACAGCAAAAAAAACCAACTGGGCAAATGCGGATTAACTTCGCTGAACAGGAAGCAATTGTAAAAAAATTCACAAACTCATTTGATTCCCTTACACCTATGCAGCAGAATATGTTTTTCACTAATGTAAAACATATTATGGATCCTGAAGTCACGAAAATAGAACCAGGTAAAGTTGATAGTGATCCGCCATCAGATGCTATAATTTTATTCAATGGCAAGGATCTTAATGAATGGGAAGAAGCTATCTGGGGACCAGGTGGACCGGGTGGAATAAAACCAATAACATGGATTATTAAAGATGGTGGTATGCAGCCGACCAGTTCTTCGGGTTCTGCACAGACAAAGCGTGTTTTCAGAGATTTTCAGTTGCACGTAGAATGGAAAACTCCGACTGGTTTACCGGCAACAGTTACAGGTCAGGACAGAGGTAACAGCGGTGTAATTATCCAGGGGAATTATGAAGTCCAGATACTTGACAGCTACAGCAATCGTACCTATCGCAATGGTCAGGCAGGTGCTGTTTATATGCAATATGCTCCTTTGGTAAATCCGAGCAGAAAAGAAGGAGAATGGCAATCATTCGATATCATCTATACATCTCCTCGTTTTAAGGATAGCACAACTTATTTTACACCGCCGAGAATAACAGTTATTTATAACGGAGTATTGATTCAGAACAATGTAGCCATACAGGGCCCAACTTTTTTCCCCGGTATCCCTCAATATATAATTAAAGAACACGGTGACGGACCCATTCAGTTACAGCAACATGGTAATCCGACTACATTCAGGAATATCTGGATCAGAGAATTGTAAACGAGAATTTAAATGAAAAAAGTAATGAAAAAATTTATCTTTTCAATTTTTCTAATTTTGATGTTCTTTTCAGCACAATCCCAAAACATTATCAGGAAGGACACTGGTACTGTGAATTGTGCTCACTATAAAATTCTTTTTCCAAAAGACTGGGAGCATAAATTAGTGATGTTTGCACATGGTTATGAGTTTATGGGGTCCCCTTCTGCAATCAATTCTCCTCAACTGGACCAACTTGCAAAAATATTTCTCGACAGAGGATTTGCTGTAGCGGCTTCAGCGTATGAATATCAGGGCTTTGCATTACCACAGGGTGTTGATGATACCGAAGCTCTGAGAAAATATTTCTGGGATAAATACGGAGTCCCCGATTCAACATTTATGGCTGGCCAATCAATGGGAGGGGGTGTTGCCCTGGCAATGATGGAAAATTATAGCAAAAACTACCAGGGAGCCCTGGCCATGTGCCCGCTGTCAAGCCGCCCATATCTGCAGACCAGAAAGGAATTTGAATTGCATGTTCTTTTTGATGCATTGTTTCCAGGAGTAATAACACCACTCTCTAAGATATTGGACATCCATGCCGATCTTAAACAAACCGTTTTCGCTGAGATGGGACCTCAAATTGAGCTTATTAGGAAAGCTCTTTCCAGGGACACTGTAAAGGGAGGAGAACTTGCCCGACAATTTTATCTGAAGACAAGCGATATCCCATTTTCCTTACTTTTCGGTGAAGCCGTTTTGCGTGACGCTGTGATGAAATCAGGAGGGAATCCTTATGATAACACTAATACAATTTACTCAGGTTTTTCCAACGATTGGGATATAAACAAAATGGTTGAGAGATTTAAGGCTACTGCCAATCCTGATAATATATTTGAGAAATATGATCGAACCGGTAATATCGGGAAACCGGTCGTTTTAATGCATACTATTTATGACCAGTTAATCCCCCCTCAATATGGTGAAGTTAACTTTGAAAATATGGTCCATCAGAAAGGGAAGGATCAATTCTTAGCAGTTAAGTTATGTAATGGTCAGGGCCACTGTAATTTTACGTCTGACCAAATTGGCAAGTCATTTGACGAACTAAGGCATTGGGTAAAAACGGGAGAGAAAGCAAAATCCGGATTAATAGAATAGACAATTCAATTAGCTCATAAATTAAGTTTTTTACAGGTTAATAAGCTCATTTAAAACTTATTTGTCATGAAATCAAACAGACGCAGATTCATTAAAAACCTTGGTGCCGGTGCTGCCGGATTAACCTTTGGGCCATCAGCCATTTCATTCGGTTCATCATCTTCTGGTTCAAAGGAAGCTGAAGATGGTCAGATACTTTTTATCGGCGATAACATTGCAGTAGCCGATACCATATACGGGAAAGTGAGAGGTTTTATTCATAAAGACATTTACAATTTTCTGGGAATACCTTATGGAGCAGATACTTCAGGGAAAAACAGGTTTATGCCTCCACAAAAACCGGATCCGTGGAAGGAAGTTTTTCCTGCAGTCTACTGGCCTAATGCAGCACCACAATTACTGGATAATTTTTATGCAAACAGATATCTGGCTTTTACTGACTACTGGCATTACGATGATGTAAGTGAAAATTGTCTTGGAATAAATGTGTGGACTCCTGGATATAAAGACAATACAAAACGACCGGTATTACTTTGGCTTCATGGAGGAGGATTCACAAGCGGAAATTCGATTGAACATCCGGAGTACCACGGTGAAAATCTGAGCCGACGGGGAAATATTGTCTTTTGTTCTCTGAATCACCGGCTGGGTCCCATGGGTTATGCAGATTTTGCAGGAGTTGGAGGTGAAAAATTTGCTGCATCCGGAAATGTCGGCATGCTTGATATAGTCGCAGCCCTGGAATGGATTCGTGATAATATTTCAAATTTCGGAGGTGATCCAAATAATATAACCATAATGGGTCAATCGGGAGGAGGTGCAAAAGTTTGTATTCTTACAGCAATGCCATCAGCTAAAGGAATGTTCCATAAAGCCGTAGCATTAAGCGGAAATATTCTCAGTGGCGGGAAGAAGGATTACTCTGAAAAACTCGGATCATATATTCTTAAGGAGGCAGGGTTACCGGTATCTCAGATAGATAAGTTGCAAGATATGCACTGGAAGGACTTTTATGCCATTGCTGACAAAGCCAGTATTAAATTAAGAACAGAAACCGGCGCAACCGGTATGATGGGAGGATTTGGTCCGGTGGCCGATGGAATATACATTCCCCAACAACCTTTCTATTCCGGTGAATTATCTTCAGAAATACCAATGATTATCTGTAGTACATTTAATGAAAGATCCCCAAGTTCGTTCGATTCATCACTTGAAAATATCACATTCGATAAAGCTAAAGAGTTAGCAAAAACAATAAGAGGCTTTGGTGTCTCACTGGCTGAAAATGCATCAAATATTATTGATGCATATGCCAGGAGTTTTCCTGGTAAAAAGCCAATAGAAATACTATCAATGGCCTTGAGCAACAGACTTCAGACTATTGCGACAGCAAATGCAAAAGCACAGCAAGAGGCCCCTGTTTATCTTGCATGGTTTGGATGGGATACTCCTCTCTTTGATGGCCGACTGAGGGCCTTCCATACAATGGATATTGGTTTCTGGTTTTATAACACTGATGTTCAGATTTCTCACACAGGTGGTGGCGCAAGGCCGAGGAGTTTATCAGCAAAGATGTCAGACGCGCTTGTTCAGTTCATGAAGACTGGCAATCCTAAGGGAGCCGGATTACCTGATTGGGCAAGGTACACGATGACAAATGGAGAAACGATGATACTGGATGATAAGTGTGAGGTAAAGAATGATCCCGACAGAGAAGCCAGAAAGAGTTTGACCTCAAAATAGGCGGGCTTCGTTCCTCCTGATCCAATGAGAAGTACTTATTAAAGAATAAGCCTTGCCTGCTGCAATTTTGCAGTTGGCTTTGGTTTTCTGTTTCCATCCATCCGTTAAATGTAGAGACGTTGCATGCAACGTCTCTACATCCGTCAGTCCGAAAAGAAAAATCCCCGGTGCTTTCGCACCAGGGCTTTTGACTTGTAGCGGAGGGAGGATTCGAACCTCCGACCTTTGGGTTATGAGCCCAACGAGCTACCACTGCTCCACCCCGCAATATAGAGGTGCAAATGTAGTATTTAAGAGGCAATTACCAAAACATTTTTGAATTTATTTTGATTTATCAAAACGAAGACTGAGGTCAGGTATCAGAGTATCAGAGATCTTTTCCTACTTACAGCTTAATGCTTTATTAAAATTTGAATTATAATTACTAAGTTTGCTTAAGAAAAAAATAGCTCGGCTGTCAATACGAAATATTAGCTAATTTATTAATTAAAAATTAATTACTATGCCTAGAGTATTTAAAGCAACTGAAATAGAAAGAGAGGATAAAGAGATAAAACGCGATTATCTCGACAGACATATGCCGCATGTTTTTTGTCCTGATACAGTTAAAAGAGGAGAGAAATTTGCAGTTAAAGTAAAACTAGGTGAAGAATATCCTCATCCTGACGAACATGACCATTTCATAAGTGTGATCCAGCTGTGGAACAGGGAAACGCTCCTGGCTGAAGCCAGATATACTGCAGGTGTTTATGGCAATGCGCCTTCTCATGTTGAAATAGATTTTTATATTGTGGCACCTGAAGTTTCAATGAACCTTTCAGCAATGTCAGTATGTACAAAGCATGGGCTTTGGCAGAGTGAAGACAAACCGGTAAAAGTGATTTAACAGGCTTAAATTCCAGTTTTTTTGTCCGTTATCTCATTTGATGAGGCAGGATTATTAACTTTGCAGGCCAATTAAATAACAAAAAATGGCTAAAGACGAAAAGAAAAAAACAAACTGGCGTGATAAATACAGATTTTCTGTTATTAATGACCATACTTTAGAAGAGGTCTGGAGAATAATCCTTACAAGGTATAATGCGTTCCTGCTGGTTACTTTTATTTTACTTTTTATTATTTGGGGAACAAGCACTCTGATCGCCTTCACAAATCTCAGGGAATTTATTCCTGGCTATCCCGATGTAACGATGCGCCGTGATATTCTTATGAGTGCCATAAGGCTTGATTCTCTCGACCGCGAACTTAAATTACGGGATAAATATTTTGACGATCTGAATTCAATAATATCTGGTTCAAGGCCAATCGATATGACTGTGCCGCCTGATACGGCAAAAAATTATAAGACAATTAAATTCAGTAATTCCTCTGACGATTCTGCCCTGAGGGCACATGTTGAAAATGAAGAAAAATACAATCTTGCACTCGGCCCATCATCCTTATCTGAATCGGGTTCAAGTCTTGCAAGTCTTCATTTTTTTCCTCCCGTAAAGGGTATTGTTTCAGCAAAATATGATTTGAAAACAAAACACTTCGGAACAGATATTGTGACAAATCCAAAAGCTATTGTTTCCGCTGTGCTGGACGGAACCGTTATCTTCACCGGATGGACAATGGAAACAGGATTTGTAATTGAGATTCAGCATCAGAATAATATTGTTTCCATATACAAGCACAATGCCGGATTACTCAAAGAAACAGGAGATATTGTCCGTGCCGGCGATGCTATCTCTGTTGTAGGTGATTCAGGAGAACTTTATACATCCGGCCCTCACCTCCATTTTGAGATTTGGTATAAAGGGAATCCACTTGATCCTGAAAAACATATATTATTCTAATGCCCAGGTCACCCGGTATGCCAGAAAAAATTGTATTGTTGGGATCAACTGGGTCGATAGGAACCCAGACGCTGGATATCATTTCAAAGTATCCTGAAAAATTCACTGTCGAAGTCCTGATTGCCGGAAATAACTTTGACCTTCTTATCAGACAGGCACTTAAGTATCATCCCGATTCGGTTGTAATTGCAAATGCTGATCATTACCTGCAATTGAAGGAAGGACTTCAGAATACGAATATTAAAGTTTACGCAGGGGCTGAGGCTATTGAACAGGTAGTTACTTCTTCAGCAATAGATGTGGTTATCGCCTCCATTGTTGGATATTCAGGATTGAGACCTACTATTGCTGCAATAAAGGCAGGAAAAAAAATTGCCCTGGCAAATAAGGAAACCCTTGTTGTGGCCGGGGAAATTATTGGCAGACTTGTCAGGGAATCGGGAAGCATTATTATTCCTGTCGATTCAGAACATTCCGCCATTTTTCAATGCCTTGTAGGAGAAGCAGGGAACCCTGTTGAGAAAATTACACTTACTGCTTCAGGTGGTCCTTTCCTGAACCTGACCGAAGAGATGTTGAATAAAGTTAAACCATGTGATGCTCTCAAACATCCTAACTGGAATATGGGTTCAAGGTCACTATAGACTCTGCTTCACTAATGAATAAAGGACTGGAAGTGATAGAAGCTAAATGGCTTTTTGACCTTGCACCAGAACAGATTTCGGTTATAGTTCACCCCCAGTCCATCATTCATTCATTTGTGCATTTTGCTGACGGTTCTGTTAAAGCTCAGCTTGGTGTTCCTGATATGAGAATTCCAATACTTTATGCCCTGAGTTATCCCGACCGCCTGAGGTCAGATCTTCCAAGGCTCGAACTGAATAATTGTAAATCGCTGACATTTATTGAACCTGACGTTAAGAAATTCCGGAATCTTACTTTGGCATATCAGGCCCTTAAAAGAGGCGGAAATATGACATGTATATTAAATGCAGCCAACGAAATGGCAGTTAAAGCATTCCTTGAAGATAAGATAGGATTTACACAGATACCGGAAATTGTGGAGCATACAATGGAGAATTGCACATACTCCCCATCTCCTGATTTGGATTTCCTTGAAATGACCGACATGGATTCAAGGGAAATAGCTATGAGATATGTTAATAAACTTCAAAAAGAAAAATGACTGTACTAATTAAAATCCTGCAGTTTGTAATGAGCCTTTCAATTCTTGTAATTATACATGAATTCGGCCATTTCACAATTGCTAAATTATTCAAAACCAGGGTCGAAAAATTTTACCTCTTCTTCGATCCGTGGTTTTCACTTTTTAAATACAAAAGGGGAGAAACTGAATATGGAATAGGCTGGCTTCCTCTTGGCGGATATGTAAAAATTTCAGGGATGATCGATGAATCGATGGATAAAGAGCAGATGAAACTCCCTCCTCAGCCATGGGAATTCAGGTCAAAGACATCATGGCAAAGACTTCTGATAATGACAGGGGGAGTCATTTTTAATTTTATCCTGGCAATGCTGATCTTCATTATGGTGTTATTTGCCTGGGGCGAAACATATCTGCCCACTGCTAATGTCAAATACGGAATAGTCACCGATTCGGTTGGTTATGAAATTGGTTTGAGAAACGGCGACAAGATCATCTGCAGTCGACAATCACCATATTGAAAATTTTCTGGAGATAACATCCGATATTGTTTTGAACAACCGAAAGACTATTCAGGTAGACCGGAATGGCGAACTTCTGAATATTGAAATACCAAAGGAATATATCCCTAAAATGCTTAAGGGCAAAGGTCAGATTGACTCAAGGATACCT
>CAVVGP010000121.1:0-26145 GCA_963747625.1 uncultured Bacteroidales bacterium
TTTCTTAACAATTCTGATAGATCTTTTTTAAGGTTATAACCTGTAAATATTCCAAAAAAGAGCTTATCAGAATTCTCAATCAATCTTATCAAAGTATCAGATATTTTTTTCTTCCTTTTATCATTAGCGATCGGTAAAAGTTTATTACTTATTACCAGTATTATTTCAGCATATTCAGAATGATTGATCTCTTCTAAGATTTTGAATTCCCATGCAGGAATAAAATAATCATTTATGAGTATCCCGATTTTTAACTTTTGCATCATAAGCAAAATCAATTTGTTTTTATAAAATGTTTTTTAAAAGATAATAGCCTTAATATAGAGGATATAGCAGGCATCTATTGAATTAGATTATTCCGGTTAAAACCTGGATGGCAAAACTTTTTAATTAAAGATTGCCATTATTCGTATCGTGAGACAATAAAATCATATATTGATCGTGAAAACTCCTCTTCCAGATTAGACTTACCTTCATATTTATTCCACTTGCCTTCCTGAAACTCGTACCAGAATTTTGATCGTTGAAGAGCAGAAGTACCTAAATCTATCATTTGAAATTCTAATAAATGATATTCCTTCCCGTCAAAACCTATATCAATTCCAAAAATTGGAAAATCAATTTCCGCAGGTATCTTTTTTGCAAAACTAAGAAGACCTTCACGCTCATTCTCAGGCACTTCATAAAACCTTCCGCTTCCACTTGCTCTGAAATCATTGTCTCTGTTCTTTCTATACATACTATAATATTTCCTTCCGAAGATTAAAACTTTATAATCACCATTTAAACCCTCTATGAAGTTTTGCACAACTATTGGTGTACTCAAAGGGGTAGTATTGTATTTCAGATATTTTGATTTTGACGGGGAAATATATTTTATTAATTTCTTAACAGCAATTTTAGAATATTCAATACAATAATCCATTAAACCGGATGCAACTATTACATTACCAGCCGTTTTAATCTTTTTAATATATTCCTTTCTATTTCTTGCCAAAAAAACACCAATTCCTCCAGAGTTTGAAGCTTGCTTTATTACAACCGGAAATCGAGAATTGTATTTTTTTGCATCTACATATGAACCATAACATATGCTTTTTATAGTCTTTAACGACTCATCTTCAAACTTTAATCTCATTAGTTCCATAAAGACTTTATCATGATGCTCTTTTAAAAGCTCGTGTTTTGGTATCACTATAGCCCCTTGTTTTTCCAGGAAATATACGAGATCTTCAATGTATCGTTTGTAGAAACCACCAGTGGCTTCTGAGGTTTGGTATATTATATAAACTTTATCGTAGTCTTGGCTCAAGTCAAGTTCACTGAATTTAAAAACGGAAACATTAAAATTTTTGGCGACAAAATAACTTTTTATTTTATCGACATCCATAGAAGTAAAATTTTTAAAATCAGCCTTTGATACAAAAAGCTCAGCGTCTTCATCTGTAAGTATAATTAGCCTTTTCATCCGGGTCAATTAATATTAAATTTTGAAATTAACAGGTTAAATTAAAATATTTTTGCTTTTCAAAACATATACTACTAGTGTTATGTTAATTATGAATTGACGGATATAACCTCTTCAATTTAATTCTTGCCTCCTTATTTGTAAACTGCCAATTAATTTTGCTGTTTTTGTTATCGCGATGAGTTCTCCAGGCATCAACTTGCTCTTTAATATTTTCCATTGTCGATATATGTCGGTTTAAGCATTGTTTGTTTAATACTTGTAATTCTATCTCAGCCATATTAAGCCAGCTGCCATGTTTCGGTGTATAAACAAATTCAAATCTGTCCCAGAGCTTTTTTGCCTCTTTGGGCTTAAATGTTTCATAGAAAGATGAGGCATTATGTGTATTATAATTATCCATTACTAACGTAATCCGTTTTGCCTTGGAGTACTTTTCATCGGTGATTCTTTTTATGAACAGGGCCCAGTCTAGCTTGGTCTTAAACTCAGTAACATCCACAAAACGTTTTCCCTTAAGAGGTTCATTTGCCATGAAAATATTTACAACTCCATTCCTGATATATTCACAGTCTTCTCTTGCTTCCTGTCCTGGCTTCATAGGTATTGTTATCCTGGCTTCCTCTATTAACTGTTTTGGAGACTCATCCATGCAAACTACCGGATAATCTTTATCATATGGCCTTTTATAAACATCCAGTACCCGTTCCATGTTTGATACAAATTCACTGCTTTGTTCAGGAGGTATAACCCATCCTTTTATTCTCCAAGGCTTAAGTTCGTTTTTTTTAGAACGCTTCTCACTGTTACATGAGAAATGCTCTCAACATAATTTAATTCCACCATCTTATCCGCAAGCAGCCGTAATGACCATTTGGCATATCCTTTCGGAGGCTCGCTACAGCACAGAGTTATTAATTTTGCTTCCACATCCCCATCTGTTTTTGATTCATAGACCCGGGAAGTGGGTCGCCGCTCAAGACATGCATCAAGTCCTTCTTCAATGAACTTCTTTTTTACCCTGTCAATAGTTCTCATCCCAACTTTGAGGACCTTGCTTATCTGTTCATTACTAACTTTTTGTGAGTACTCCCCCTCATCACAGTTTAAAAGAACATAAGCTGTCCGGAATGTAAGTGAAGTATGTGAACCCTTATTAATAATGTCCATTAGCTCTTCTACTTCGTTTTTGGTTAGTTTAATTCTGTACCGTATCATTTGTATAGTTTTTTACAAATATACAAATAATACTTTAATATACGTCATAATATATTTAACTTAACTCTAGTTGCTTTTACACTTTTCTCCGTATACGCAAGTATTTTAAAAACAATTCTCTGTGTGCTTCACACTCAATGAAATTCTGAATCATATTCATTTTCTTTAAAGAATAGATCTGTCTTGTTAATATCCCATGAAGCAATTTGTCGACCTTTCGAAGAATTCTTCCGAATCCTGCAAAAGCGCCCAGATAAAATAATCCATTCTCGATACAGAATTTCTCGTATTCTTCACCGATAAATCCGGATAATTTTATTTGTCTGGAACGTTCATGGAATGCATCTAAGATGGTTTTGCTTTCATCGGGTTCAGGTAGCATTATTCCTTTTCCTTTTTTACGCAATGGGACAAAATCAACTGACATGTTTTCCTTAAATGTTGCTTTTACAATTAGACTTGTCTGCCAAAATTCACTTTCTGTCCGGTCAAAAAGAAAATTTCCTTGTCCATAAACAATAATGCTATTATGATAATTTTCAAATGCCCCAATACAGTGGCTGTGCTGACAAATTACAAGTGCTGCCCCTTTTTCGACAATTTTTCTACATACCTTCTGTAGATAAGGTGAAGGAAATCTGTAGTGTTCCTTTCCACCATGATATAGTACTATAACAAAATCACATTTTGCTTTAAGGTCAACAATATGGTCAAGACTCTCAAGTGGATCAAAAGGATTTGCACCGGCCCTCTTATCATCAGCTATTGAGAATTCGGTTTCGGCGCATGCATATATGCCTATTTTCTTTCCTTCTTTTTCAATTATAAGTGGTTTTGCAGCTTCTGCCAGATTCCTGCCTGCTCCCACCGATCCTATGTTAAATTTTGATAATTGTTCCATTGTCTGAAAAAGTCCCTGTTCATCCTGATCCATAATGTGGTTATTTGCCATTCCGAATATTGAGGGATTGATTTTTTTAATGCCTTTCAGAGTTGCAACAGGTGCTATTAGATTCGGACCATCTTTTTTAATTGGCTTTTCAGTATCCGTTATTGGTACTTCAAGATTAAAGATTCTATAATCCGATGATTCCAACTCATAAAGCAACTTATCATCAATCAGGGCCCTGATATTTCCTTCCTCAAATAAAGAATAATTAGATTTGGTCGGAGCAAGATCACCTCCGATAATGACAGTAACAGGTTCCATAAGTTAAACTTTGCATTGATAAATAATAAATAAAATAATCTATATTCTGATTTGTCTGAACTAAAAAATGAGTGATATGAGCATTCTTTAACTATTTTCATTTATGAGACCAGAGTCAAGAGTACTGCTCATTCTAATTGAAGATTTCCTATATTCAAGACATTTCTGTCTTTTCAAAACTTTTTTTTTGAAATAAATCAAGTTATCCAAATTGCATGAAATGATATATTTTCATAATCGGTTCGGGATTTCCTCTTCTTACCTGGCACTGTTTTTTGCTAATGCAAAATACTTATCGTATTAACAAAATTTGTTTAAAGTATCTTCCCTCTAGCAGAAAAAACTCTTACCAACTTAAGAGGAACCAAGTGATATAACGCATAGACAGCCGGAAGGCTTTTGAAAGAATCTGATATCCGCACATCCATCTTATTACTAATGAAGGTTCCGTTTATCATGCATGGCAAATTGTTTATTTATCCTGAACTTTTATTTCCCTTACTAAGATCAGAAATCATCTATACTCGAAATGTGCTTGCCCCTGGTAAAGAAAAAAAATATTAACGATTGGGGGCATTACAATATAAATAATTCATTTTAAGAAGCAATTGTTCCTAATAAATCTAAAAACAATTTGCCATTAACCTCCGAAGAGAAGAATTTTTGATACTTCTTCCTTCCATTGAAACCAATTCTATGTGCTTCTTCAGGATTGTCTACAATATTTATTAAAGAATTACAAATTTGTTGTGGACTGTTAAAGTCGATCAGATAAGCATCCTCGAGATGTAAGATAATTTTCAACATCACTGGCTTTTGTCGAAATTACGGGGTTCCCTGTTGCCAGATACTCACCAAGCTTAAAGGGGAAACCCGCATTTGAAAATCCTGAATTTGTCCTGCACATACACATTACATCAGCATTTCTGAGCAAATCATAAAATTGATCATCCGATAGATGACCTTTGAAAACAATATTTGGATAATCTTGATATTTTTCTTTGTACATCATTTGCTGATCACTTTTGCCGGTAAGAATTAATATGGAATTGCCTTTAACCTTATTGAATAAAATAAAACCTTCAATAATATCACTCACCCCATCTTTTAGATCAAAAGTTCCGGCATAAACTACCTGTAATGGAACATTAAAAACATGTTTATCAGAATTGAAGTTTTCTTTTGCAGTAACCGGTATCAGCAAAACATGTTTACCATTTTGACTTAAATATTTTTTTTCAAGATGAGTAGAAACAACTATGATTGCAGTTGCCCAATGACAGGTAACAAAATCCAGCTGCTTTATGGTCCATACTTTAAATCTGGAATTAAGCTTTACCTTGTCTTCAAAAAATGAATAGTCCTCATTAATATCAAAAACAAGTTTATAACCCAATAATTTAGCCAAAAACACAAAAAGGAAATTTTCAATATTTATTGGGCCAATACAATAAAAAATATTTGTTTTGCTTTTCTTTTTGTACTTCTTAATTAAGTGAAATCCTTTAAAGTAATATCGAAATAATTTTAGAAAATTTGATAGACTCAGACTAATTCCCATTCCGATATTCTCGATATTGAATTCCGTTATCATATCCGATTTCTGATGGTTGTTTGAATTTACTTCTGTTAGAAATTACCTTAATTTCAATTTTTTGCGTTATCAAATAATATAATATATTTTGAATCTTCTTAGTAATTGCCAAACCAATAGGATATTCTTTTATAAAAACAATTAAATTCAATTTTTCTGTTTCCACGTTAAATTTCAATATTTATTATAAAATTGATGAATGGGTGCAGACTATTGCGTTTGTCTGCTTTGGATACTATCCCACAAATTACTTAGTTTTGAATTTCCCAATATTAATTTTAACACCCGCCATGAAGTGTTATTAATACTATATTCTGCAGGTATTATTGTATAACCCCCAGTCTTTTCGAGTTCCTTCACAACAGTCTGTATGGTACTCAACACTACTTCAGTATCAAATCCGGTTAATACAATGGTCCCGGCATCCTGTGCTTCAGGCCTTTCCATTGACTGTCGCAAAGATAATGCGGGAAAATTCAGAATTAGCTGATTCTTCACTAATTGTGCCTGAGTCAGATAGAACACATAAAGCATTCATCTGAAGATGAACATAATCAAGGAATCCAAATGGATTAGGGAACCTGACCAGCGAATTCATTTCAATACCGGTCAGGTTTTTCAATTTCATTCTTGTTCGCGGATGTGTAGAAACAATAATCGGAAGGTTATATTCTTCTGCTAACTTATTTAATATGCAGAGTATTTTGGATAGATTTTCCGGATTATCAACATTTTCTTCACGGTGGGTTGAAACGAGAAAATAGCCACCTTTTGTTAATGATAGATTCTCGATGGCTTTTGCTTGTCTGATTTTTGGCAAATAGTAATCAAGTACTTCCTTCATAGGACTACCGGTAAGATAAATTCTGCTGTGTGGTAAACCTTCTGAGATCAAATGTCTGCGTGCATGTTCGGTATATACCAGGTTAAAATCGGCGATATGATCTATAATTTTCCGGTTAATCTCTTCAGGAACATTAAAATCAAAACATCTGTTACCTGCTTCCATATGGAAAACAGGAATATGGAGTCTTTTCGCCATATAAGCGGCAAGGCAAGAATTGGTATCGCCTAATACTAAGAACGGCATCGGGGGTTTCTTTTCGCATAACTTCACCAGATTTTCTTATTATGTCACCAACCGAGTCTTCCAGTGAAGAAGTATTTACACCAAGAAAATAATCAGGTTTTCTAAGTTCAAGTTCTTTAAAAAATATCTCATTGAGTTCATAATCATAATTTTGTCCGGTATGCACAATAATCTGATTCAGAAACTCATCCAACCGGGCCATTGTACGGGAGAGCCGAATTATTTCGGGTCTCGTACCAATGAAGGTCATTACTTTTAGCTTGCTAATTACCATTCAGTATAAAATTTAGTATTCGTTTAAATTGATAGGAACTGCTTTATAAACCTTGTTAGGTTTAAATCATTTTATACGTTTTCATAGTAGGTATCCGGGTCATCAGGATTAAAAAACTCATTAATCCAAAAAAGAGTAATTAATTCTTCTCCGCCCACATTCGTTATATTATGAGTATACCAAACAGGCATATCTACAAAAGAAGGTTGTTCTCCATCGAGTTCAAACCGTAATATTTCCTGAGATCCTATTTTGCGGATCTCAATAATTGCCTTACCTTTTATAACTATAAATCTCTCAATTTTACGTATATGAAAATGATTCCCACGTGTTATACCGGCTTTTGTGGTAGAGAATGAGAATTGTCCTCCCAGAGATGACTTAATAGTTTCTGTAAATGCACCCCGATGGTCAGTGTTTTTCTTTAACAGAACCGGATAAATAGCAGAATGATCAATATAACTTCTGAAGGTATTGAAAAGGTTTAATTCAAATCTACTTTCAAGTTCAGGGAAACAATGTCCAATTGAATATTCTTTTTTAAAATATTCAAGCTTTTTAAGTATATCAGATACCTTATTTTCAGAAGTAAAATTGACTTTATAGTTGTCTTCTTCAGGTCTAGCAGCTCGATCTGTGATTTTCTTGAAAAACAGTTCTACAAGCTCTCCGACATAAATAAGTTTAAGATTTGCATCTGTATCAACCCTAGGTTGTTCATTATGTGTTAATTGATGACAGAAGGTAGCTATCACAGAATTATAATAAGGTTTACCAAAAGGGCCAAAAACATTTGGTATAACAAATCCGGTAAACCGCGAATTGTTCTTCTCTGCCCAGGTTTTGAGAAGAAGTCGTCCATCGTGCTTTGATCTGCCATAATGGTTGTCCCTTTCCTCCTGTGTTGAAGAAGAAAATAGTATATGGGGACTCTTATTCATAGCCTCCATAGCTTCTATTAACTGGTTAATCAGTTTTATATTGGTATCGTATAAAACCTGAGGATCGTTATGCCTATTTAACGCTGCAAGATGTACAATCACATCACATTCACTAACAAATTTTTTCAGTTTATCGGGGATCGCAAAAAAATCGTCCTTAAACGGAATTGTAATAATTCTGTCTTTTTTAAGATTAAGATAGTTATAAAGATGTGATCCGATAAAACCGGCCTGCCCTGTTATACCAACTTTTAGCATATTGTCAGTTTATGGTTTAGAGTTAAGAAAAAAGATTAGATTGTACGTTTTAATCAGCTTATAAGACCTAAATCCTCGCGGATAAATTCAAGTTTTAGTAATAATTTTTTTGTTTCTTCAATGTCCAGGCGGGATGTATTATGTGATGTATATTCTTCCATCTGTGCAATCTGAGCTTCTCCTTCAATAAAGAAACGGTTATAATTGAGATCACGGGTATCAGCAGGAATACGATAATAATTACCTAAATCCTCAGCCTTTATCATTTCCTCACGATTAACAAGTGTTTCATAAAGTTTTTCACCATGACGGGTTCCGATAATTTTAATTGGATTACCTGCTTTATATACTTCCAGCATCGCTTTTGCAAGCACTTCAATAGTACAAGCTGGAGATTTTTGAACGAAAATATCACCGGGATTCCCATTTTCAAAAGCAAAGAGAACCAGATCAACTGCATTGTCAAGAGTCATCATATACCTGGTCATATTAGGATCTGTAATTGTAATAGGATTACCTTTCCTGATCTGTTCTGCAAAAAGAGGAATTACCGAGCCTCTAGAAGCCATTACATTTCCATATCGTGTCCCGCAAAAAACTATTCCGGTTCCATTTAAATTACGGGACTTGGCAACCATTACTTTCTCACTTAGTGCCTTTGACATTCCCATTGCATTTATTGGATATACGGCTTTATCTGTACTCAAAACGATAACCCTGCTGACATTGTTTTCAATTGCTGCGTTTAAAACATTTTCGCATCCTAATACATTTGTACGGACAGCTTCTATCGGAAAGAATTCGCATGAGGGGACCTGTTTTAAAGCAGCAGCTTGAAATACATAATCAACACCCTTTAAAGCACTACTGACACTTTCGTAATTTCTCACGTCACCAATATAATATTTGATTTTTGAGCTGTTATAATATTGGCGCATATCATCCTGCTTTTTCTCATCACGACTGAAAATGCGAATTTCCCTGATATCAGTGTTCAAAAAACGCCTCAAAACGGCGTTTCCAAAGGAGCCTGTGCCCCCTGTGATTAATAAAGTTTTTTCTTTAAACATAATTTCAGTTTCTTGCCAAATTCATTAATAATTGTTGAAATCTATTCCGAACCTTATTTGCGTCAAATAATTCGGTTGCTAACCTGACAGCATTTTGGCTTATTTGTATTCTGTAATCTTCGTTATTGATTAAAAAATGAATCGCTTCAGTAATCTTTTTTTTGCTTCTCACAGAAACACAATATCCGCATTCGTTATCGGAGCAAAACTTTGAAATAGCTGTTTCTTCAGGAGCGAAAACAAGTATTGGGGTTCCCGAAATCATATATTCCGATGCCTTGGTAGGTAAAGAATATTGTGCATATTTAAAACCGGCGTCAGTAAAATCGAGGGGTAAAAATAATAAGTCGTATTCTGCCAGAAGACTTGGAATCATATCGTGTTCAACAAAGGGCAAAATTCTCACATTCTTCAAATTTCCAATTTTTTTCAAACCCCATGAATGTGTATTGTATGTAAAAATATCCATCTCAATGTTAAACTGCTCGATCTTAAGTTGCGATATTACACTAGCAAATAAATATATGGATTTTTCATTAGCTAAACCTACCCTCCCTGTATATAGAATCCGGAATTTCCTGACACCTTCAGCTGGTCTGTTTCTTACATGATTATATTTGGATATATCAATAGGATTATGAAAGGCTTTAAATACCTTATTGTACCTTTTCAGATACTCAGATGTCATAGCATCGCTTATACTTAAATAAAGATCATTACGATCCAATAATTGCCTGAATTCATTATCAATTTTTTTCCACCAATATCTTTTAAACAGCCCTTTCCTGCTAATGGTTGAAGGCCAATCATCCATGTTATGAATTACACTGGGAATTTTCAGAAAATCACAAAGCTGAATCGAGAACAAAACGTCCTCCCGTGAAGTAACCTGAATATATAATATTTCTGGCTGGAATAGTTCCAACCAATCCTTAAATTGTGGAGATAAAGTAATTGATGAGAACCAGTGAAAGAATCCAAGCCACCGAATAAAAGGATAAAAAAGTTTATCTACTAAAAATCGTCTAAGACTTTTTTTATGAGCAGGTTGACTCTTGTTTCCCTTTTTTTCGAACGATACTAGACCTGAAGGGAAAGACCTTTGCAAATGATTTAAGGGGAATATCCACTTATGTTCTTCTTTCCCTAACAAGTAGTAAGTGTCACATACATCTGTTGTAAGACCTTGGAACACCTGTCCAATAGAAGTAACTGCAATTCTGTCTTTCGGCCATCCCCAAAAAAGGTTAGTAAGCGTTATTCCACTTCCTGAAAAATTATTAAATGGCGGGCCAAAAATGAGTATTTTAGGATAGTCATGCATATTTTAAAAAGTTGTTAAAGCACTTCTAAACACCGGATTAATTTTAGGTGAATCGAAAGCTAAAATGGCTGTATTGAATTCATTTGAATTAATTCGCACCCGATATGATTCAAAATTCCCTATTTCAAGGATTGTTTGATTAAATTTTAAAATATTTCGTTTCATAAACGGCATATATCACTATTGATCAGCCAGCAAATTATTAACGTCTAAAAGTCAGTATTTATTGGTGTGATCACTTCATATTTGCTCGGTCAGATCATTTCAACCAGAATTTTTGCACAAAGAAAATCCATGATCAATATACTAGTCTTGAATCAAAGATAACAAAGAATTTAACTTTAGTCAAGGCTCAGGTACTCCAAAAAGTTATGCATTAGAGTTTGAAGCTAAGTCGTGTCTAGTTCCATTGAAAACTTTTCACTAAAATACCGTATATATATAATAATCAACACAATACCCATCTCGCTAAAATTAAAGTATACCATAGTGGTGTTTGCAAAACAAAAAGCTAATAACCCGTAAAAACCAGCCCAAAACTCATATTTTGATCCAATAATCCAAGCCTTCCTTAGCATATAAAAAATCGCCATGAACATAAAGAAACAACCAAATATTCCATAAAAATACAAATACGAAAGATATCCAACGTGAATAAGTGGTGCTCTTCCTCCTAATAATCGAACTACATCAGCACTGGTTTCAGGTCCGACTCCAAATAATGGATGTTCAGGAAATACTTTTAAAAAAACAAAATATGAAATAATTCTGGCATTTGCTGAACCCATATTTGTGCTTCTTTCCAATATCCTTTCGTCTATAACTTGCTGAATGTTATACCCCATAGCCTTAGCAACACCTAAAGAAATCAGAATACTGCCAGCAAAAATTATTAAAATAGAGACTTTTTTACTGAACTTGATTTTTGATATAAAAAAGTACTGCGAAAAAACTATTAAAATTGATATCATTGCATATCGGGCCTTTGTCAAAAATGAAACAATTATTCCAGACAAAATAATTATTGGAGTAGCTATTCTTTTACGACTAAAAGAATTTAACAATATGGCTATCAATATTGGGAATGATATTCCTAAAGAATTTAAATCTACCCAACTATAAATTGAAAAAACTCTGCCTTCAGATAAATATGTTTCATTGTCCGGGTTTAATAATATATTTTGGGGAACAAAAAAGGAGGGGTTTTTTAGCTGTATTAGACTAACTACTAAAGATATAATTACTATTATAAAAACATTCCGATTCATAATCCGGATAAATCTTTCATCAAAATGAGTATTTTCGGCTACGAAAAAGAGCAGAAAGGCAAGAACATTCCTATTTGAGAGCACGAATTTTGAAAAATTCGTATATGAAGGAATCAGATTATTGATATAAACTGAAATTAAACTATAAACGGTGAACAGTGCCAAAAAAATCAGATAAGTCGGAAATTTTATCTTTGGATAAATCAGGATAAAACATGCTATTGGAATAAACAATATAGTAATAAACGCCTCAATCGCAGTATTGGTTTTTAATGAAAGAATCCAGGCCCAAAAAGGAAGAAAAGGGAAAAGAACAAGAAAAATAAACTGAGTGAGTTTATTCATGTTTGCTAAAGAATTCTTTTATACAATTAATAATCCGGTCCAAATCTGTATTATTCAATTCATAAAAAAGAGGGAACCTGACTAAACAGTCTGTGTATTTGTCACTAAAAGGGATTTCCCTGTTATCATGTTTGGCCCTATAGAAAGGACTTTTATGTAAGCTCTGGTAGTGAAAAACTGCAAGGATATCATTGTTTTTTAAATGCTCAATTAAATTTGTCCTTTGTTTTAAATCAGAACAAACAAGATAGAACATATGGCCATTATTTGTCGCAAAATCAGGAATGAATGGAATCATAATGCCAATATCGCAGAGATTTTTTAATCCTTCATAATAGGTCTCCCAAATTCTCTTTCTTTTGATTTGAATATTATCCAGGTTTTCTAATTGTGCATATAGATAAGCTGCAATTATTTCAGATGGGAGAAATGATGAGCCAATATCCACCCATCCATATTTATTTACCTGCCCTCTGAAAAATTCTGAACGGTTAGTTCCTTTTTCCCAAATTATTTCGGATCTGTCTATGAGTTTTTCATCATTGATGGCTAACATTCCTCCCTCACCTGAGTTTATATTTTTCGTTTCATGAAATGAAAATGTAGCCATATGTCCTATTGATCCTAATGGTATTCCTTTATAATATGAATCAATAGCCTGAGCAGCATCTTCAATGACAAGAAGGTTGTGTCGTATAGCAAGGTCCATAATCGGGTCCATATCGCATGCAATACCTGCATAATGAACCGGAACAATTACTTTTGTTCTGTGAGTGATTAATTTTTCAATTTTTGTCACATCAATATTTGGATTCTGAGAGCCGCTATCGGTAAAAATTATTTTTGCACCCTGACGAACAAATGCCAATGCTGTGGAAACAAATGTATAGGAAGGAATTATCACTTCATCTCCTGGCTGTATGCTTGCAAGCATTGCCGCCATTTCCAGAGCATCTGTACAGGAGGTTGTCAACAATGCTTTTTTAAAATGATATTGTTCTTCAAAAAACTTCTGACATTTCTTGGTATAGATACCATTACCGGAAATTTTACCAGAATAAACTGCCTGATACATATAATGCATCTCTTTCCCGGTGAGATAGGGCTTGTTAAAAGGAATCATTGTTTTAAATTAATAAATGATATACATAAGATAAATAAAAGAATGAAGACAATATAATACAATAATTATAGAGTCAAAAACATTTTTAAAAATATTGACTTTAAAATTATACTCTAATATTACATGGAACAATTTATCAAACTTTTATTAGGTTATTATGAGTATAACAACAAAATTATAGAATATTTTTATAACCTTCTATACTCTTAACATTCTTCCGGACTCTTAAAATCGTTTCAGAAGATCATTTTTCATTTCCTGCTAAAATATTGAAACAACTTCGAAGACAACTTTCTGATGTATCTGATTCAAATAACAAGTTTTGGTAGTCATTAACACTTCAATAAGGAACCTGAGTCAATCTTTTTGTCGCCTGCATATATAAAATAGCCACTTCTTTC
This sequence comes from uncultured Bacteroidales bacterium, assembly GCA_963747625.1. Taxonomy (GTDB): domain Bacteria; phylum Bacteroidota; class Bacteroidia; order Bacteroidales; family VadinHA17; genus LD21. Next base: position 13,585 of record CAVVGP010000121.1, read on the forward strand.
TGAACTTTCCCGTATTGGTCCAACCTTTAATTTGTCAAGGTGATATTCCACAACGCTTTTATGTTTTAGATTAACGAAATCTGCTACCCATTTTGATTTATTTGTATAAAAGCATACACCTGATTTTTGATAGTTATTAAATTCGATAACAGGTCTTTGATTTAATGAAACCTGGATAATAGATTTAACAAAATCAAAACCTGTCGATAGCATTACCAGATGAGATCCTATAAAATCTCCTCCCATTCTGGCTCCAATTTCAGTAACATATACTTCATCATCACGAGTAATAATAAACTCAGAGTGCGATGCTCCATATTTGATTCCCAAGGTATTAAGCGATTTTATAACTATTTTAGATATATTATCATGTAATTTGGAATTCCAGAATTTTGATGGTTGGTGATGCTCAAGTTCTACGAAATGCGGAAAACCAGTAGTTACCTTATCAGTAAATGCAAGTATAGTATGATTGCCTTCCCAGGAAATAGATTCGACGCTTATTTCTACTCCCTCAATAAATTCTTCAATAATTATTTCCCCACATAATGATTCATTTTTAGAGTATTCAATAACCTTATCCAGGTTTTTTGTACCATTAACTACGACAACTCCTTTGCTTCCTGATCTATCAACTGGTTTGATTACTATAGGAAACCTGAACCTATCTTTAACCACATCCAAGGATAAATTTTTGAAATTCTCAAATTCAGGGACAAGAATACCTTTATTGCACATCGCGCTCCGCTGAAGATATTTATTTGTACTTATCAGACTACTATCAACTGAATTAGCCACAAGTCCTAATTTGTCAGCTATATAACTTATGGCAGGAACAGCTAAATCAGATGAGATTGACGTAATGGCTGCAACATTTTCCATCTGACAAATTTTTAATATCTGCTCCTTGTCAAGAATGGAAATTGGATAGAATTTATCACAATATTCCCTGCATACAGCACCTTTTTCCCAAGCAAAACATATTGACTTCAGCCCCATTTCGCGTACTTTCAAAACCAGCGGAATCTGCAAATAACTTGCACCAATTATGGCTATCTTTATTTCTTTCTGCATATGAATAAACTAGTATTTTATTGAAAATATTCTTTAATCCGATTTCTATAATTCAAGTTTAAACAATTTTTCATTTATACGAATATAAGAGTAATAATCAGTGGATTTATTTGTTACTGATTCAAAAATAAATTACCGATTATTTCATAGAATTTGACATTAACTTACTGTAATTAGAATGTAATATTCATATAAAGATCTGGGATGTTAAATACATTAATCTATTTTAAGGTTCTAGGATCAAATAAGATTATTATTTCGAAAAAATAAATTTGCTTTTAAATCAATTTTATTTTTTTTATTTCTCTTTGAGGATTTCCGATGACAATCTTTTTATTTTCAATATTTTTCGTAATGACAGAGCCAATACCAACTATAGCTGAAGACTTGATTATTATATTATTAGCAACATTGACCCCTGTACCAAGAAAGACCTTTTCTCCTATTGCTACAAATCCTGACAGTGTAACTGATGGCGACAAATAACAGCAATCTTCTATCGTTGAATCGTGAGATACTGTCACGGAAAGGTTTAAGAGGCACCCCTTTCCTATTTTTACATTTTTATCAATTGTAACATTAGGATATATAACCGTACCTTCTCCAATAAATGCTGTATTATCGATTATTGCAGTTGGATGAATAAAAGTTAGCATCCTTCGCTTATTTTCAATTAAAATTTCAATTATCTCCTTTTTCTTTACTAAATGCTTGTACCCAAGGCCAACAAGAAAATCAATATCTTTGAACTCCTCATCTAAAAAATTATTGAAAGGGTAATAATTTTTCACTTCACTTTTTTCTAAATAGTCATCAAAATATATGAAAGACACATCGTAATATAAACCTGATATTAAATGTTCAAATTGTCTACCAAGCTCACCATAACCTATTAACCCAATTTTTTTCATAATGCAAATATTTCAGTTAATATCAGAGCACCAAATACTATTTAAATCCAGACGTGAAAACTTAAATTATCCTATTAATAATACAAACTTTACCTGTTTCAAAGAACCAGAAAAGAATCCATAATATATATTTTTTCTGCAATATGAGAATCACTATTTTCTAATAAATTTTATTATAAACCCATTGAAAATAAATGAGATTTTTAAGCATATCTTAAGGTTACAAAATATTGTAACCAGATCAAATAATCTCAATTCAGCAGAAAAGGAAAATGCGATTTATAAATTGCCATTTAAAACATTAGTCCAATTCTCAGAATTTACAGCTGGTTGATATAAATCCAATGCAAGTTTTCTGCAGTTATTTCTCATTTCCAAATAATCTTGATCATTCATATATAAAAGATCAAATATAGCCCTAGCTAAAGCATTTGAATCTTTCAATTTTACTCTGAATCCAGTTTTATAATTAATTACTAAATCGATAGCGACACCCATTTCAAAAGAAACTACTGGTGTCCCGCACATAATGGATTGATTAATCATGGTAGGACCAGAATCCTCAATTGACGGGCAAACAAAAACATCAGCTGCCTGATAAGCGGAGGCTATGCCATAAGTATTATCTAATAATCCCAGAAAGTTATATTTAAAAGGTATATAATTCCTGATACTTTCAAGGTTGCTTCCTGCTATTAGCAGGAGAACGTCAACTTCCATCTCGGATTTATCCCCAATTAATTTCTTTAATTCTAAAAGAGCCTCAAGTAAGTATCTGATGCCTTTCCTTTCATCATCTAAGCTAGATGCTCCGAAAAAAATCACTTTACACCCAATTGGTAAAGAGTATTTGTCTCTGCTAATTTTTTTCTCTAAAGGTCTAAAAACATCATTATTACATGAAGTTAATATTTTACATATTTTGATTTTTTTAAAAAGGGTACTCTCTCTTGCCTGTTTATATTGCCATTCAGAACCTGCAATAATCTGAAGATCAACCTGATCTAAAAATTTCTTTTTATAACTAAGATTTTTATTGCTCTCATCAAATGGATCTGATGAATAGAGCCCCGGACAATTACCACATTTGTTTTGATAACCTTTACAGTCCCATGCATAATGACAGCCTCCTGTGAAAGGAGCCATATCATACATCAGCCAAAATATTCTTGCATGAGTTCTCGTATATAATTCGAATATATTTTTTGCATTTATAAATTTTTTAGCAAAAAGGATAATAATTATATCCGGCTTAATTCCAGATATTTTAAGAAGTTTGTCTGTACTGTAAATTTGTATTTTCTCGTCTGATTGGGAAAAGTAGTAATTGGGATTGCTTTGTTTCTTTTGCTTAATTCTAAAAAGCTTTTTGATTTTAATATATCGCCTTTTAAATTTAATAAATACTTCTCTCCAAACTGATGAAATTAAAGATTCTGCGCTGATTATACCCTCGGGATAATTCTTGTTGTATCTGTTTACCAAGAGTCTTACTTCATGATCGTTTTTTTTCAACTGATTGAATAAATCAAGTGCGACAATTCCTGACTCTTTAAACGGATTATGAGTATTTAAAATTAATATATTCATATTTATTTATTCCATATTCCGGTAGCTTTGTTACTTATAATTTTCATGTATTGTATTGGGGACCAAATTGCACTAACAACTCCTAAAATGGCAGTTGACAATATAACTCCATATATTCCGAGATGCTTTCCCAAAAATATTGCCATGGGAATATTTATTATGGCTCCGACAAGACCACTATATAGCTGAAGTTTAATCTTTCCTACCCCATTTAAAAATTGCGAAAAAATACTACACCAACTATTAACAACAACATAAAATGCAATAACTGATGAAACACTAATTGGTATTTTTATGTCTTTCCCAACCCACATTCTGTAAATAAAATTTGAGCAAACAAGCATTATTATAACCGCAACAGTGATCAATCCCCATATTAAGACAAGCTTATTTACGGAGTTTTTAATCCAGCTTATATCTTTTTTGACCCACGCTTCCGTATAAGCGCTCCATAATGGCAATGTTATCATGCTAAATACCATTGTTATAATACCAAAATATTTATATGCTATATTATAAGGTGTCACTTGTTCCGGTCCAAAAAAGATGGGCAATTATTATGTTACTGGTCTCATATAAAATTACAGATGCAATTTGTATTACAAAGAATTTGATACCCAGATTCATTAGATCGCGGGCGTAATGAAACTTTACAAATTTAACAGATGGAGCATATTGTTTATAGTTATGAGTGTAAAACCAAAGACTGGATGAAATAAGAACTAGTACTGGTGTAAGACTAAATACAGTGCCAAGATAAATTAAATTACCAGAGGTTGTTTTAGTAAGAATGTATATTAAGGTTAGAGAAATAAGGCTTCCCATAAAGTCGAACAAAGAAGCTTTCGCAGGTTGCTGGTTTGCAGTTATAATTGTCGTGATTAATCGAAGGACAAATTGAATACAGAAAAAACCAAAAACTATTAAAGCTAACCGGCTAAGTTCACTGGCCATGTTCTCAGGGGTATTCAAAATTTTCGCCCAATTTAAAAATGGATTAATGCAACAAAAAATCAATAAAACGATAGTAATAATTATTGTTAAGATAGCATATGTTGTACTCACATGTAGGTACGTGCCAGATCAGGTCTTCCGCTTGCAATTGATTCTGCAAATTTGTTCCTCAAACCATTCCCTAAACCAATGTTAAAAAAATTAAACCACCCAACAATCAAACTTACAAGTAATCCAAATACCATATCGCGTCGGATTCACATAATGTATGGTAATAGGAACTAAAAAAAGGCTGATGGCAATGCCAAACCCTTTGAGTATCGCTATAAATACAATATTTCTCTTGGCTTTTATGCTTCGTTCATTTCCTTTTGTAAAAAAGTCCTTGATAAATAACAGAGGATTAAACATAAGATATTATAGATTTTTTAGTTTGAGGAACGACAAATATTTCCAGGTTCTTAAGAACATTAGCATCATAAAAATTGAACAATTTTATGCATCACGTAAATATTTTAGCTGCTAAATCTAGTAATAATAATTTTATATGAAGAATTTATTAAAAAACTGAAATAAAACTTTAACTTATTTTAAGGATATCTGGGAAATTCCTGGAATATTCAATTTATACTGTAAAGCAAATCACTTAATTTTATAAGAGGAAAATCCTATGATTATCTTTAATAGAAGTAAATTATTACAATTCTGCAGTTTTACAATTATCCAAAAATAATTTTGAATAAAATTTCACGGTTTAATGGTAAAATAAAACTCAATTTATTTGTAAGTTTATAAATTAAATGTGATATGTAAATATGGGGCAATACTATCAAAAGATATTAACCAGAAAATTCTCCCCTTTACTATATTCTTGTGGGATTGATCACCTAACAAAACCATTTTACGCAGGAAAAGGACAAATATTAATATTACACAGGGTTATTCCATTATCGGATAGAGAGCGTATTCATAATCACCTTAGTCTTGAAATTAGCCCTGAACTTCTTGAGAACATTTTTTCATATTTTAAAAAAAGGAATTATGATTTTATAAGTCTCGATATGTTGCCGATATGGCTGGAAAAAAACCGAAGTACAAAAAAGAAGTTTGTAATATTCACTTTTGATGATGGTTATAAAGATAATCTGTATTTTGCATATCCTGTTTTTAAAAAGCATAATATCCCCTTTACAATTTATGTAACAACTTCATTGCCCGATAATAAAGCTATTATCTGGTGGTATATCCTTGAAGATCTCATTTTAAAAAACAAAAAGATTAAATATTCATTTTCTTCAGGATCCATAAACGTTAAATGCCAAAATATCAAAGCAAAGGAGAAAACTTTTTTGCGTATCCGAAAACTAATAAAATCGTTGCACGATACAAATATGGAAGCGGAACTGGCAGATTTTTTTACAACATTCGGCTTCAACATTATTGAGCAAAGCAGCAATATGGCATTAAGTTGGGATGAAGTAGCTGAGTTGGCAAAGGATCCACTAGTTACAATTGGATCTCATACTCTAAACCATTATAATCTTAAAGGCCTTACAGAGGAACAATCTCTTCATGAAATACTTGAAGCTAAGAAACTTCTTGAGAGTAAACTTAATATTAAAGTAAATCATTTCAGCTACCCCTTCGGGGAATTCGGACCTCGAGAAATTGACCTGGTTAAAAAATGCAACTACCTTACTGCCACTACAACAGAAAACGCAAATATTTTTTTTAACCACCTCGATCATCTCTTTGCTTTGCCTCGAATAGCTATTAATGCTCTATCCAGCGAAAATGTCCTGGATTTGCAGGTGAATGGTTTTTACCCGGCTATTTTGCATAAATTTAAAAGGGTAATATATTAACCAGGTTTAAGTGAAATGCCATAAAAATCTAATAGAAGTACAATACCCGTAGATTTTATAAATCAGGTTTTCAGATTATGCTTTTAGTAAAATTGCTAAACTTTACTCTGAGTGTTTCTTCTGAAAACTCATTTACTAATAGACTGTGGCCTTTTGCACCAAACAGATTCCTGAGATCTGAATCAGAAGCCAGCTCGTTTAGTTTATCAGCAAGCAACTGATAATTTTTTGCAGGAACCAGAAACCCATTAATGCCATCCTTCACCAGGTATTTAGCGTCACCAACATCAGTAGAAACTACCGGCAATGAATAATTAAGGGCTTCCATAATGCTATTTGGCATGCCTTCAGAATTTGAACTCAAGAAATAAATATCTGATTCTTGATAGTAATACTCAATATTTTCCGGATTTCTTACAATTTTTACATTTGAAAGTTGTAAATTCTTAACCCAAATATGAATTTGTTTATAGAGTTTGCCATCGCCAACAATGGTATATTCTATATGCTTTTCAGGAAATTTTTCGTTTAATAAATTAATTGATTTTAAAGCAGTTAAATAATCTTTTTGAGTTGTAAAACGACCTACAGATAGAATTTTTACTACCTTTCTTTCAGGCCTTTTAATTTCTGATTGCAGATTGTTGATACAATTCTGGATAACTTTCGATTTAGTAGGTGAAAATCCTCTTTTTATAAAGACATCTCTTCCATAATAATTATTAAAGATAATATAATCAAGCAGGTATCTTTGAAGAAACAATGTAACATAATACTTAACGAATGGGAGAGATGAACTTCTGACACCTCCGATGCATTTTATTTTCCGGAAAACTGAAACTGTTCCGGCAAGAAAATTATCAAGAGTGAGATATGCAAAAAGCACTTTGATCTTATATTTTTCTATATAAGAAATCAGTTGGATAAGCCTTGAAAGAAAATGACCGTGTAATTGTATATAATTTATTTTTTCCTTTTTAATAAAATCAATATGCTGTTTTAACTGAGGTTTCTTTTTTTGAACAAAATAATATACATTAAATTCATCGCCCATAAGCTTTGCCTGAAGAAGGCTCTGCTTTTCTGCACCACCCATATCTAGACTATTCATCAAAATACCTATTGAATGTCTATCTTTCATAATAAAATTATCTGGTTGTCTTTTTTATTACCCTCTCATAAAATTATTGACATCTAATGGTCTGTTTTCTTTCGGATTATATTTATTGGCGTTTAACAGAGAGGCATGCTTTCGCCCCGTCAGTCACATATTAAGCACTGACAAGTTTATAAGATAGATTTTCTACCATTGTACTTCTCCAGCGTTATTCAAATGGAATCCTGTTGAAGTAATTATATTATTTATTCTCCAGAATGTAAAACTATGTAAAATTACCGAATAGACTTTTAAATTTTGATAAACGATATTCTGCTATCCATGGACAACAGGTTTGAGTATATTTACCTGATTTCCCAAATAAGGAGAATCTGAGATAAACCCTCTGTGAATTCTATATATAAAGATTGATGTCAAACCTTAATTAAAAATAAGTCGAAAAATATTCATTATTCAATACATCCCAAACTGATCTATCATTGAAAAGGAGAAAATTACCGCATAGAGTTATTGAGCAAATAATCTTTTATCTTTGTTATTCTTTGGGAAAAGAGATATATGCTGATATTATGAACTGTAGATTCTACAAAAGAATAAAAAGTTAATACAATTCACGAATAATCCTGAGATGTGTTTTCGATCAGGCTCGATTATGAATTAAATTATAATTATGGAAATACAGCATTGGGCTGATAAATAATTTATTCACAGAACAATTTGAAAAATAAATTATCAAAAATAATATTCTCTTTTCAGTTACTTTAAAGCCCTAAGATGAAAAAATAATGAATAAAAAATATTAAAATTCTCATGAGAAATAAGAGATCGTTTTTCGTCATCTTCCTGATCTTTTCGATTCTGGTTATAGGCTATTTTTTAATTAAACCTGCTTTCAAGTACCTGTCCGGGTACCTATCAAAATCAGAACAGGTAAAAGCTAATGTACTTATAGTGGAAGGATGGCTTCCTGACTATGCTCTTGACTTGGCCTGCAAGGAATATAGGGAAAAAGGATATCAATATATTATTACTACAGGAATTAAATATTTTGAAGAATATTTCAATGTCTCGGAGAATGGGTACCTTATTTTTTATCCCCCGAAAAGCAGTCTCTCAAGAGGTGAAATCAGTGAGCATCTGATTGAGGTTGATGCTCATGGCTCCCTTAGTGGTGATTACTCAGCTCATTTCAACCTTTATGTAAATGATACTCTCATCTCCAGCTATATTGCCGACAGACATAAGAGGAAGTATTCTGCAAAATGGTATGGATCACTTTCCACGATCGATTCAGTAATGGTTCAATTTACAAATGACAGAAAAGATGAAAATGGAGATATAAATCTTTATGTTAAGGATATCGTTATAGATAAAAAGATAACAATTCCATATCTATATAATTCTGAATATGACATGTCAAAACTTGATAGAAAGAGAAGGATTGTCAATAATTTCAATTCAACAGCAGAGCTTGCAAGAAATTGGTTATTATCAAAAGGCATTGATTCTTCTCAGATAATTGCTGTGCCTGCTGAAAGAGTACGCATTAACAGAACTCTTACCAGCGCCCTTGCGTTTCGTGACTGGATTAAAAGGACTAATATAGATATTAAAGGAATTAATATAATCAGCCTCGGAACGCATGCAAGACGAACCTGGATGATTTTTAATAAAGTCCTCAATGAGAAGTATTCAATAGGGATTATATCAATTCCTGATTTTTATTTTAATCATTCCTGGATTTACAAACTTTTTAAAACATTACGAGAATCACTTGGAATAATTTATTACTGGATTATACTGATCCCTTATTAACACTAATTTGATGGTCTTGTATTCAATCTGATTATAACTTCAGGAAGTCATTTAATAATTATGAAATCAATCCTGCGGTTCAGCTTTCTATCCTTTTCCAGAATATTGGGTGCTATCGGTTTGGTTCCACCGAAACCTGTTGCCACAAGCCTGTTGGAACTTATTCCTCTGTTGATAAGGTAACCAACCAATAATTGTGCACGTACCTGGGATAATACAAGACTGGTTTCTGAAGAACCTGAATTATCCGAGTGAACTGCAATCTGCAGCTTCATTTCCGGATACTTGTTCATCAGTTTCACAATCTGATCAAGCATAATAAATGCATTCGAAGTAAGTCTGTCAGAACTATCAAAATAAGAATCAGCAAATTCACCATTGATCTTAATCAGATTATGAAGTTCCTTCTCAGATGCTTCTTTGGGTACATATGTTTTTATCCGTACATTCCTGAAACCAAGGTCGTATAACTCGATGAAGGCAGGGTAAGTAGCCATCAAAGTCAATTGCTGGTCGACAACATAACTATACGTACTGTCATCAGGTATAAATTTCTCAGTTATTGTGTACTTTTTTGGAACATTTCGGAAGGTCCAGCTCTGAAGTCCAATTCTCGTCCTGGATGAAAGCAACTCAACGTTGAAAACGGCGTCCTTCTTGAATTCCGATTCTGCAGAAAATTGATTCGTGATTTTTACACTTCCACAATTTTCAATATCAGGAAATAAAGTTATTGAAGAGGTATGTTTAGCAAGTAAAATTTCCTTCTGTTTATAATCATCAAGGACTATAATTTTTTTTGAAACTCCTGTCCTGTGAGACTGACCTGTGGAAAGAGATTTTAAAACCAGACCCATATTTACAGTATATTCGCCTTTTTCTTTGAAAACATGTGTAACTCTATCACCGAAAGCCTTATTACCATCCCGGAAATCCCATGAATAACTTAATATTTTGAATCCCGGTAAATAAGACTTAAGACCATCAAATTTGACAGGTTCACCCTTTACTACGAAATCAGGAGAATTAATAAATGGTTGTTTAAAATTTTTAATTTCAACAGTGTTTACTAATTTGGTGAAAAATAATTTTCCAGTAGTCCTTTCCACAATATCAAGTCTAACGGTGTATTTTCCATTATCAGGGAAACAGTGCTTTACTTTTGATCCGATAGCCTTCTGTCCATCTCCGAAGTCCCATAGATATTCAAGGTTTAACGTATCAATTACAATTGAACCTGTGTCGCTAAGCATGAAGCAATACTGATTAGTTTTCTGTATACTATTATAAAGTACTTGTGGTGAATTTGTTTTGAAATGGTAAATATCGATCGACTTGTCTCTGTTTGATGAAAAATATCCTTCATTCATAAGAGTGTCCGTGACAATTCCAAAATCATCTGAAGCTGAATTAATAGGAGGATCCAGGCAAATTGGTGTTTGCCATGTTGTATCAGAAAATGAGGAAAAGAAAATATCTTTCCCGCCATGACCGGGATGCCCGTCAGAAGAAAAGAATAAGTCACCTGAAGGGGTAATAAAAGGATAAGACTCATTCCCGGGAGTATTAATAACAGGTCCTAAATTTACCGGGTCCTCCCATCGGCCATCATTCAGAAGGCAATAATAAAGATCTGAACCGCCATAACCTCCAGGTCTGTCAGAAGCAAAATACAATTTCTTTCCATCCGGCGAAAGGTAAGGAGTAGTTACGTTATACCATTCATTGTTAATTCGTAAATCCCTAACTTTTGTCCATTGACCATTTACCAGTATTGCCGAAAAAATTCCAAGCTTATTCCTCGGGCTCGAAATATTACTTGGTTTCCCACTGATTTCCTGATTCCTGGAAAAGTAAATAGTATCTCTTGTGCCATTAAAAGTAACAGGTCCATCGTTTACAATAGTTGTAAGGCTTTTTGAAAACAACCTTGTACTTTCCCAATCAGCCTTTCCGGTAGTATCTACAAAATAGATTTTGAAAAGCCCTTTATTCTGAGATGTTGAATGGTAAGCCAGGCCCTGGTTCCTGTTTGAAGTAAAGACTATTCCATTATGATAAAAAACTGGAGAGAATTCATCATATTTATTCGAGCTGAAAGAAGCTTTATTAATTAAATAAGTTTCTGCCTGTCCAAGTACAATTTGGGAAAATAAAACTATGACGCTGAATACAACTAATTTTCGTAACATGATTAATATCTTAACTAATGAGTGCCTGAAGCACTTAAAGTTAAATTATATTTATTATAGTTTGTGCAAAATTGCAAAAGTTTCAAAATATGAATCATTCCTTCTTTGGAGGTTTTGTATAAACCATTAAAAATTTAAAGGGCTTACTGCATCGACCTTATAATGAAATTCGTACCTCAGCATAATTTCATGGGTCCCATTACTGTACTGACCTAATATACCCAAATCATAATCATAAGTATATGCTACTTTTATTTGATTATTTATAGCAAACTGAATTAGAAATCCAAGAGATCTATTATTCAGATAAGATGCACCAGCCCATATTCTATCGTTATAATTGACATAGGCATTTAAATCGAACTGCAACTTTTCTCCAGGAGTTACCGTAATTAGAGTTGATGGAAAAAGTTTTATTTTTTGATTCAGATTAATTACATATCCAGTATAAATTAGATAGTTATATTGATGAGGATTGAAGATTGTGGTATATTTATTCTTCTCATAATCAAATGAATATTGCATGAGTTTAGGAATTGATACTCCTGCAAAATAATTCTTATGTGAATAGTAAACTCCGAAATCAAAGTCAGGTACAACAAAAACACGTGAATTATTAAGAAAATTTTCATCTCCCGGATCAAGTACGACAAGATCTGACCAGGCAGTATTAGTAGTAATTAAACCCGCACCAAGTCCAAAAGAAAGGTTTCCGTTATTTAAACTGATATTATATGCATAGTTTGTCATAAAATGGGTTTCTTTTGTCACGCCCAGCTTATCATTGGTAATAATCAATCCTAGTCCAAGTTTTGAATCAAGCAATGGAGCATCCGCAGCTAAAGTCATTGTCTCGGGTGCTCCAGGAATACCAGTCCACTGACGTCTGTAGAATGCTGCTATATTAAGCGCACCTCTAATTCCGGCGTAAGCTGGATTTATGCTAAGCTGATTAAGCACATACTGACTCGTGACAGGGGCAAGCTGTCCCGACAGATTAAAAGAGATCATCATTAAAATTAATGATTTAATTATTCTTTTCA
>CAVVGP010000122.1:0-18793 GCA_963747625.1 uncultured Bacteroidales bacterium
TTACTAATGTCTTATCACAATATATCCACTAATAGTTTTGTCATTTGCTGTTTTCAAAATATAAAAATATGTGTCATCAGGAAGGGGATGTTTATTATAATCTACCCCGTTCCATGAATTATCATAATCGGGATTCTTATAAACCTGAGTTCCACGTCTGTTGAAAACTACCAACTCTGTCTTCCCAAGGGTGGCTAATCCTCGTATTACAAAATAATCGTTTCTCCCATCCCAATTCGGTGTTATCAGTGTCGGAATTAAAAGATTATTGACATCTATCAGCACCGTATCAGATACCGCAGGGCATACTTTTGTTTTTACAGTCCATGACAAAATATTTTTACCAATTGAAAGCCCTTTAATAGAAGTTTTTGCATCAGTACTATCAGCAAACTCACCTGTACCTGATACAACCGACCATATACCTGTTTCATCATTATTCAATGTTGCATCAAGAGTCGTATTAAAAATATAATTAAGAGTTTGATCAGGGCCTGCATCAGGCACTGGTTCTGGGTCAATAGTAACAATAACAGGCTTTATATTAAAATAACCCGACACTGTTGTCCCTTTAATGTAATATGTACCTGCTATCGCTTCAGCAGGAGTACTGTAAGACTCAGTTGCCAGTGAATCTGTCCAGTACGTAAATGTCAAGCCTGCCGTTGACCCAAGAGTTATTGCTGAATTAGTAATGTCCACTGTGTTTGGGGAACAAACGGCTGGAGGATCAGTAATTACCAAATTGGGCACACCTGGTGTTGAGATAATCACCTGGTCAGATTTTGGCGATGTGCATCCATTGGAGTTTTTAACGGTAAAAGTAAATACTCCTCCTTCCAGATTTGAAATAGTTTTATTTATTCCGGATCCGTTAGTTGTCAAAGAATCAGGCAAAAGTGTTATTACCCACGAGCCTGTCGAAGGCAATCCCCCAAGTTCAACACTACCTGTAGGTACATCAAATGTCGGCTGGGTGATGGTTCCAATTGTAGGTGCAGCAGGTGTTGGTGGTTGGGCAGGAATGACTACATTGGTGGAAGGAACTGACAGACATCCTTCTGCAGTTGTAACTGTATAATTATATGTTCCGGTTGCCAGACCGGCAATTGTAGTACTTGTCCCAGATCCTGTGGTGGATACTGTGCCTGGATATTGGATTAATGTCCAGGTACCTGAAGAAGGCAACCCGGAAAGCAGAACACTACCCGTTGATACTGTGCATGTTGGAGGTGTTATTATTCCTACTGTAGGTGCCTGAGGTGTTGGAGGTTGGGGATTTATGACAACATTCCCAGATGGCGAGGAGATACATCCAGTTGAGTTTGTAACGGTAAAAGTAAAAGTTCCTGAAGGGATTGTTGAAACAGTAGTGGAAGTTCCTGTACCCGTAATTGTAACTCCGCTCGGATTCCTTGTTAAAGTCCAGCTTCCCGCAGATGGCAGCCCGCTTAAGATCACACTTCCCGTTGACAAAGCACATGTAGGTTGAGTAATAGTCCCGACAACTGGCGCAGTAGGAGAGGAAGGCTGAGGATTTATTACAACATTGGCTGATGACGGAGATGTGCATCCGGCAGCACTTGTTACTATAAAGTTATATGTTCCTGCTGCCAGACCAGAAACAGTAGTGCTGGTTCCGGTTCCGGTTGAAGATACTGCACCCGGATTGCGTATTAATGTCCAGGTACCTGCAGCTGGCAGCCCGTTAAGAACAACGCTTCCTGTAGCCAACGTACAGGTAAGGTTAGTGATTGTTCCAATAACTGGCGCTGGAGGTATAGCATTTACTATTAAGGTGTATGTTGCGACTGCAGCAGAGCAAGGTGCCCCTAACGGATTATCCGTAGTTACAGTTATTATCACATTGTTCCCACCATCTGCCAGAGCAGGAGTATATGTAAATGCAAATGGAGATACGTTAGACGATGAAGGATTCACAACACCAGATCCATTATGAGATATATTAACAACTGTTGCAGTTCCACCGAAGGTATTTCCTGCAACAGTCACAGCTGTTGTTCCACATGTACTCGAACTATTGCTGCTTAGTGTAACAGTTGGAGGATTGATACATCCGCAAGTCACGGAAAAAAGTGTTCCAGTTGTCGTGCATCCTGCAGCATTTGTTACTGACAGATAATGGCTGCCGTTACTTACAGAATTGAAAATAGGATTTACCTGGTATGCACCCCCGTCAAGACTATACTGAAGGCCGATACCTGTAGGACTCGTTACAGTCACAACAGCATTGCCAAAGCCCAGTGAACAATCAACACTCTGGACAGGAGCTACAGGAGATGCTGGCTGTGTATTAATAACAACATTTCCGGAGGAAGGAGAGACGCATCCTGAAGAATTTGTTACGGTAAAGGTATAGGTTCCTGCAGGGAGACCTGTTACTGTTGTACTGCTTCCCGATCCTGATGTGTTCACTGCACCCCGGATTACGTGTTAATGTCCAGGTACCTGTTGCAGGTAGTCCATTTAAACTGACACTGCCAGTGGCAACAGTACAAGTGGTTTGAGTAATTGTTCCAATAACCGGAGCAGTAGGTGTAGGCGAAATTGTCACAGTTGTTGTTGCAGTTGCTGTACCACAACCACCTGAAGCCGCAATTGTGTAGATAACAGTATAAGTTCCTGCAGTACTCGTACTTGTAGTGATAGCTCCTGAGGATGCATCGATTGACAATCCTGATGGAACTGCCGAGTATGTACCGCCTGCAGTTCCAACTAATGTTACACTCTGAACACCTGCATTTCCACACCATGGTGAACCTGTATAAAAAATAGTTGCAGTAGGTAACGAGGTTATTGTGATAGAGCTATTTGCTGAAACGGCTGAGCATCCACCAGTTGCGGCCACTGTATTTGTTACAGTATAAGTTCCCGGAGTACTGGAGGCTAAGTTAACCTGCCCAGTTAAATTATTTACAAATACCAAGCCTGTTGTGGATGTAAATGTTCCTGCTACACCTCCTCCACTAAATGTTGGAAGTGGATTAGATCCATTTGAACAATAAGGATTAAGTGTATAACTGAATGTCGCCACAGGCAATTTAGTAATAGTTATAGAACTGCTTGCAGATACGGATCCACACCCTCCTGTTGCAGGTATAGTATTGGTTACTGTATAAGTGCCCGCAGTACTTGACGCCAGATTAACTTGCCCTGTTGATGTATTTACAAATACTAATCCTGCAGATGAGGAGAATGTTCCTGCCACACCTCCGCCACTGAATGTCGGTAATGGATCAGAGCCATTTGAACAATATGGATTAAGTGTATAACTAAATGTTGCCACAGGTAATTTAGTTATCGTGATTGATGAAGTCGCAGTTACTACTCCGCAACCTCCCGAGGCAGCAATTGTATTTGTAACTGTATAGGTCCCTGGTGTACTGGCAGATAAATCCACCTGACCTGTTGCAGTATTTACAAAGACCAATCCGGCAGTTGATGAAAACGTTCCGGCAGTTCCTCCTCCACTGTATGAAGGCAACGGATCTATCCCGTTTGAACAGTAGGGAGTACCAGGGTAATTAAAAGTAGCAACTGGTAGGGCGGTAACTGTAATTATTGCACTTCCACTGGCCGGATAGGTAGTCGATGTACCATCAGTCACGCTGACCAGGTTATATGTGAAAATTCCCGCAGTACCAGTAGAAGCAGATACTGTTGCAGACAGGTTGGACCCGGTTGTTGAAACTGTCAAGGTTCCCCCTCCATTTATGTTATATTCAAAGATGTAAGGCGTTACACCCCCTGATGCACTGAAAATTACAAGAGGAGCAAATCCATTTATACAGACAGAAGTTGTCCCGCTTATAGTAGCAGTCACCTGACCCAAGGTCTTTCCTGATATTATTAAAGAAAGAATTGTCAGAATAACAATTCTGGGTAGTTTTAATTTATTAATAATAAAAATCTTGCGATCAAAAAAAGGTTCAATTTCTGACATTATTTATAAACTTTTCAATGAGATTTATATAAATAATAAACATTAATTAGAATTAATAGTTTAATTCAGAATAAAATTTATGTTAAAATTAAGTACATCAATATAATTTAAAAAATCAATTTGGCAGAATAAAAACAACTAAAAAGTGACTACTAACATAAAATACTTCACAGGTTTTACTTACTTATACTTATATTTACAAAATAACAATGAACTGACTAATCAAAAATAACTCGCCAAAACAGGAATTCTTTTTCAAAAAACATTAATAACTTCTTAACAGAAGAAAGACCTTTTAAAAATTTAAAACATTACAAAGGAATCTATTCAAAAAAGCTAAGATAAATATAATAAAAAGAAATAATATTTTTATTTGATTAACTTTACTAAATCGTCCATAAGAGGCAGTAAATTTTAAATTAAGTTCATTTTAAAATTCTAAGAAACTACTTCCCCTTACTTCTGGGAATTTCCACGATTTTTTTCTGTTTTCTGGCAGAATTTATTTATTGATTTCATGCAACAGATTAGAAACAGATAATCTCCATTTGTTAAAATAAAAAAAGTCCTGCAGTTTTGCTGCAGGGCTATTCTTTGTAGCGAGACGGGGGAATGATCCCCGGACCTCATGATTATGAATCCTAACTCCATTGTTTTGGACGTTTTTTTGAATACACAATTCATTTATCCATCAGCATTACAAATCAGCATCTTATAAATATTAACTTATGATTATTATTTGGATATTTATGGAATACTTATTACATTTGTGTATTCAATTGTGTATTCACTTATAAAAAAACCATGCAAGCAACGGCAAGAATTTTCTTTCAGAAAGCACCCGCAAAGAAAACCAAAGATGAACTTTGCCCCGTGAAATTGTGTATTACACACAAACGAATTCGCAAATATTATTCAGTCAGTGAAGTCATTAAAGATAAAGACTGGTTGTTTTTATCTGAATCGGACATTGATCGGGTAACGGGTGACAGTCCCCGTGGTAAATATCGGGACATTGCATTTGAGTTTAAGCGAATAACTGATGAAGCCGAAACGATTATCAATGACATTAATTCATTCAGCTTCAACCAGTTTGAAGAAAGGTTTTTCCACAAAGCAACCGCATGGGATAACGTGTTTGTGGCCATGGTTGATTTTATTCATGGGTTGAAAGTTGAAGAAAGGTTTGGGTATGCCTCATCATTTGAAAGCACAATAAGGGCAATAAAGGAATTTCATGAGGACAAAGTTCTTAACTACAATTCCCGCCAAAAAGTTGAAACAAGGTTAACGGATTATGTCACAGGAAAACCTTTGAATTTTGTTGACATAACCCCGAAGTGGCTAAAAGCTTTTGAATTGTGGCTTCATAAACAGGGCAAATCAAAATCAACTATCGGAATTTATGTCCGTAATATCAGGGTGCTTTTTAATACTGCAATGAAAGTACACCAAATCAGGGCTGAATATCCGTTCACTGTTCATAAACCTAAAACAGCAAAGGGGCGGAAAATAGCATTATCAGCACTTCAGATAAGCATGATTGCTAACTACAATACAAAGCACCCACAGGAACAGTTTTACAGGGATATTTTCATGTTTTCGTTTCTTGGCAATGGCATGAACCTGTCTGACATAGCACGGTTAAAGTATTCCAATATTGTGGACGGTGAA
This sequence comes from uncultured Bacteroidales bacterium, assembly GCA_963747625.1. Lineage (GTDB taxonomy): Bacteria > Bacteroidota > Bacteroidia > Bacteroidales > VadinHA17 > LD21. The sequence continues at coordinate 5,639 of CAVVGP010000122.1, forward strand.
ATATGGTTTGTCCGTGAAAAAACGAAAGGTGAAGAAGCTGAAGAAGATAAACTTCATGTCCCGATAACCAAGAATATGCAGTCGATTATTGACAGGTACGGGAAAAAGCTATCGGCTTTGATTCATACATATTCCCGATATTAAAAGCAGACTGGAAAGAGGAAAGGAACTATGCTGAAATTAAGCAATTGACAAAGCAGGTGAATAAATATGTCAGACAAATTGCCCTAACCGTCGGCATTAAAGAGCATATTTCAAGTTATGTCGCACGGCATAGCTGGGCAACCATAGCAAAAAATAGCGGCACTTCAACGGCTTTTATTTCAGAGGCTTTGGGACATAGTTCAGAGTTAGTAACCAAGCGTTACCTTAAAAGCTTTGAGAAGTCAACCAGAGAGGAACACTCTGAAAAAATGGAGAATCAAGTTTATAACTCAAATGCAGTCTAACTATGGCAAAGAATAAAAAATATCCGAGAGTAGAAAAGTACATTGATAAGCACGGAAGAACTGTTCACAGAGAATATCATTTAGCCTCTGACATTCCGTTTCCAACAAAGGAAAAGTTTGAAGAAACGTATCTCAATGTTCTTCTGAAATTAACGCCAAAACGTGATTTAGAGGCATTAGAAAAACATTATAAAGGAAGCACTAAACAACCTGATGGTGGCAAACCTGTAAAGACATTTCCGCAATATCTTACAAATTACATACCTGATGATAAAAAAGAGCTTTTTGCAGAGAAAGTGAGAACTGAATTTTGTACCGAAAGGAACTTGCCTTTTCGATATATGCTAGAGGGATTGAAAGAGCTTAAGTTATTAAATTGGTATGTTCATGGTGAAAGAGCTGATTTTTATAGGAGCATTAAAGCATATTTCAGTAGAGATATTGGTGCGATTACAGGTATTTTTGATAAGACCGATATTGATAAGACCGATATTGATAAGGCAATAGAAAGAATTAATCCAATATTTTTAGAGGTAAAACCTTCCAAGTAACTTGTTTTTTCTTGTCACAAGATTAAACAAGTAATAATCTGATAGTTGTACTGTCATTCCCTCATACCTTAGCTGAAAATATGCAAAGGCTATGAGCGACAAATTAACTTTCGACGACCTGCCAGCAGCTATCCAGCAGCTTCATTTTAAAATTGACAGGATTGACAGGCTTCTAACAAAATCAAATCAGCAACCTGCTGATGAAGATAAACTATTCGATCTTGACGGGTTAATTGAATTTTTGCCCGAGCATCCCGCTCGCCAAACTTGTTACGGGTGGATTTCCGAAAGGCGTATCCCGTATGAAAAGCATGGTAAAAAGCTGTATTTCCGAAAGTCAGCTATTGACGCATGGCTTGCAAACGGTCGTCAGATATGAAGCCAAAAGCCCCATATCACAAGCCCGCCGCCGTGAAGCTGATCGAAAAGTTGGCGGATGAGGCGGCACGGGCCAAATATCCGAACGCGCCCACTGGTTTACTTGCACCGCGCAAGTACGAAGATCATTCTGCGAATGGCCTTTGCAAGTGTATTCTTGACTTCCTAAGGTTCAAAGGTCACCAAGCGGAAAGAATATCCTGTACAGGTCGATATTTAGACCAATCTAAGACGATTACAGACACTCTAGGATTTACTAAGCGGATTGGATCGGGGAAATGGATTAAAGCTTCCATGCAAGCTGGGACGGCTGACATTTCCTGTATAATCAACGGCAAGTCTGTCAAGTGCGAGCTAAAAATAAAAACCGATAAGCAGCGACCCGAGCAAGTGGAGTATCAAAAGCAAGTTGAAGCTGCTGGCGGTGTATACTGGATCTGTCATTCTTTCGATGAATTTCTGAATTATTACAATGAATTATGGATAAGTCTGATGGCGGAATAAAGCTATACCGCATGATTTTGGAAAGCAAGGTTTTCGCAAACGAAAAAATGCTCAAAATATGGATATGGTGTTTATGTAAAGCTGCTCATAAAGATCACTTCTTTCCTTTAAAAACAGGGAAGGGAACAATAACAATTGATCTATTAAAAGGGCAATTTGTTTTCGGGAGGTTTGTGGCAGCAAAGGAGTTGAAAATATCTGGATCCACTGTATGGAGAATTTTACAAAAATTCGCAAGTGACGAATATAAAAATATGATTGCCCTAAAAACGAACAACCAATATACTATCGTAACGATTTGTAATTGGGCTATTTACCAGACTGTGGATTTTAAAAATGGACAAGCAACGGACAACCAACGGACAACCAATGAACAACCAACGGACACATACAATAATGTTAATAATGTTAATAAGGTTGATAATGTAGAGGCAAAAGCTACAAATTTCCAAAAAGATGAAGTTAAAGCGTTAGCAACAATAGAAGCACGCACCGAAAAATTTAGGGGTGAAATATTTACACAGGAAAACGCCGTTAAATTTGGCAAGCCTATGCTGCACGCTTTTTTTACATACTGGGCAGAGCCAACCCGCAGCAATACAAAAATGAAAATGGAATTGCAGCAAACATGGAAACTTTCGGGGCGGCTGGCAACATGGCACAGCCGTGAAACGCCAAGCAAACCACAGGGCGGCGGCCCAGCCTACAAAATGCCACCAAATAATAGAATTTACCGTGAAAAATAAGGCAAGTCAATCGGTGTATCATCGCTGGTCTCCGTTGTCTGCCAGCTCCCAGAGTCATGCCCTCTGGGGGCTTTTTAAAAACTGACAATAAAAATGGAGACAAAACGCACAAAACAAGAAACTGCCGCGACTATCGCAAAAACGATTAAGGCCATCCGCGCTCACCCGATTATTAACAACGCAATAATCAAAAAGGAATGTCAAAGGAACAGTGTTTCTGAAGCGGTGATTATACTGAATTGCAAAAGGCATCAGGCACAAAAATAACATCACGTCAATAAATCCGATAATGATGAATAATTCAGCATTGAATGAAAAAGAAATTCACTTTCGACGGGTATTCATTCAGCCTGTTAAAATTTAACCCGTGGCTTGCGGTTTATGTCGCATCAGAGGGGCCTAAAATATTGTTTTATCAGATATTCCAAGTTGACGGTAACAAACCCATTATCAATCGTTACGGGCGTTATAGGGAATTTAGTCAAGTAAAACATGAATTTGCCGCTATGACAAAAAAAATTGAAAATCAAGTAATAACCAAACCTTAAAATCGAAAGCAAAATGGAACCAAAATCTAACATTGACCTGCAACGGCTTTGCGAAAAAATTCAATACCATTTGCCCCGACAATCAGGCTCGAATTCAGGGGCAATGCAATGGTACTTGAACGGTGTATTGTTACTGTAACTGGCTCAATTGTAATTTACAAGAGCAACAAATGCCGTGTATCCAGCACTTTTGAATTGGTCGATTATTGAAAACTGACCGGATACTCAAATGCACCATGCAAGATTTGACATATTTAAGCACCGCACCCTTCAACCCACTCACACACTATTTATAAATAAATACTATACACATGAAAAACGACATTATCGACATGACAATGGTACAACGCTCGATAAAAATCCTTGCAGTTACTCCCGTCCATTCCAGCTGGGCCGTGGCTCTTTTTTTACAGCGTCTGGACATTCATTCAAAACAACAAATTCCAGACACTCACAGAAGGTGAGGCACAAGGCGAAACTCGGACAATTTCCAAATATGGAAGTTACTGTTTACAAACTTGAAGGGTCAGACACCCCCACGCCTTCAATACTGAAAAAGCGGAAAAACGTCACGACGGAAACGGTCACGAGCGTCGAACAAGTTGGCGATCTTATCCACGCAAAAACTTCCGTAAGGGTGAGTGAAAATGATCTTTTGCAAAAATGATAAACAACTTAAAATTATAATTTTATGAAAACAATTGAAGCGAAAAAAGTTTACACCAATGCCGAATATGAAGCCACCACACGGGCACAACTCCAAGCTGCAAAGAAATTATTGCAAGGGCTTCTTGATACGTGGAACAAATTAAACATAGGTTCATGTACAGATTTGAATGAACTATTGATGAGGCCAGAGAGAGTGTATCATAATGCCATAGATAAATTGGTTGAAGTTCCTGCAACTGGGAGGTTTCCCGTTAAAAAAGAAGTGATTTTGTCTCAACTGGATCTACCTGATCCGCTACCGCTTTACCAATCGGCAAAAGTGATAAGGCAGCAACCGTTTTGCGCCAGTGCAGAATTATGGGAGGTAGTGGATGACAAAGTTACGCTGGTTGAAGGCGAAGCCTTTTTGCTTATTGATTCACAGACTATTTACGCGGTAGGTGAAAAAGCACAAATTGCAGAAGACTTAGTCAAACTTTGTGCCATGTACAATAACCTTAACATTCGCCTTGGTGGTACTTTGTTAGTGGGTTCGCCGTGGAGCTTCAATCACTTCCGCGGGAGCTTCATTTTACGGCAAACGAGCAATAATGGACTGTATGAAATTGCGCCTGATATTGATTTTTTGCGGCAGGTGGTACGATAATTCCCGTAAACTAAAGTAGTTTAAAATAGTTTGTTATGGCAAGGCAAAAAGGTTCACCAAAATTTGGAGGCAGGAGGAAAGGAACGCCAAACAAGACACCTGAGCAAATCAGGAAATTTGTAACGTCATTCGTTGAAGATAACTGGCAAAAAGTGCAAAAGGATTTTGACGCCATGAAGCCAGCTGAACGACTTGCTTTTTTGAATAGTTTATTAAAATTAGTCTTACCGCCCCCGATTGTGCCAGAGCAATTAAGTGAACATCAGCTTCAGCAGTTACTTGAATTTGTACAAAAAAGATACGATGAGCAAAATTGAAATACATGAAAGAATTCGGCAGGCCGTTCTGCACAAGGGAAAGCCTCCAGCGAATATACAGCCTTCAATCAATATGCAGATATTCATACAGCCGATGCCAACGGTTGAACCATATTTTTATACAAAAGTACCGTGGTATCAAAATGTTGATGTGGTCTGCATTGATGAGCCTTCAGCAAATGAGTTGAAAAACTTTTTATTGAGCGATCCATCGGCACAAGGGTAACTTTACAGAACTGACACATTTTGCAGAAATGGGTCGTCATATTCCCTATCTGCATTTTGGTTGGGGCCTTCAGGGTAACTTGAGGGCCTTTTTTACAAAAGGAAATATTTGCATAATTATTCGCATTGGCTTACATTTACTCTTGACAAAAAGCCGCGAACTAATGTCTAAAATTCTAGTATTAACAATACTGGCCCCGTGGGTTGATCTGGCAGTTTTGCTTCGCGGCTTCTGCCTCTTTGACTTTACGGGGTCTTTCCTTTTAAAAAGCCGCGAACATGAAGAAAGAAATCTTTTATCAAAAAACACAACCTGACCCCGTTCGGGTTGAAGGAACAGAGCCTTTAATCATTTGGACTATCTGTCTGGCCGCCGATGTTCTGGTAATGCCTGAACTTTATTTCCTGATTAATTCATTCTATTTCAAAAATTAGTCATGGAAACCAGCATTGATCATGACATGAAGGTTATAAACCTTCGTGCCAAACTTCGTGCAATCGAAGCAAAGAGAGCTGACCGCTCAAATGTATGCAAGTTTAATAAGTGCCTTGCCCGTCTGAAATATCCTAAAACTGATTCGGGCCGTCGCCGATTCATACAGGATTCATTAAAACCTGATAACAAACGTCGGGGCAAATTCTGCCTTTGCCTTGCGATCCTGATAGGAATAGCTGGCATGGTAGTTTCCTTTGTAATCTGTTTGCATGACAAAGGGAGTTTCCTGCTTGCCATTCTTAGCATGGCACTTTTAGCCCTTGGTATACACGGATTGAAAGAAAGGAGGGAACCGTGATACAGAAGTATGGTTTCTGGTTTCCGATAGTGCGGATATACAGTACAGAAAAATGGATTGTCAGAATTTTGACAGTTGCAATGTTTGCAGCTCTATTGATAGCTTCGTGTTCCTGTAACCCTGTTTTGATGAAAGTTCAGCAACAGAGAACGAAGTCATCAGCTTACACCCATCAGGGGAAATATGTTCAGGTCAATAGTATTATTAAAAGCCATAGCAGTATCAGAAAGCAAAATGTCAAATGCTCTAGCCCTTTGAATAGAAAATAGGCTATCAGGTGAAAGGAAAGAGGCTGGCAGAAGTGTCAGCCTTTTTTTATAGAAAAATAGCCCTTAAAACCTTCCGTGTGTATTCGATTGTGTATTCATAAAAAAAGCAGCTATGTTTTTAACTTTCATAACTGCCTGATTTATTGAGTAGCGAGAGGGGGGAATGATCCCCCGACCTCATGATTATGAATCATGCGCTCTAACCAACTGAGCTATCTCGCCAATAAATATTTTTCCGACTGTTCTTTTTGCGGGTGCAAATATAATCAGTTTGTCACAAATTAACAATAAGGTTTTTTAGTTTCAATATTTTTTCTATATTGCAGAAATAGTTGCGATATCAGAACACATTCCAATCATGAGATCAAAGTTCGAGCTGGAATATAATCTTAACTGTTCTCCCAAAGTACTTTATTCCCGACTTAGCACACCTGAGGGACTGGGTGAATGGTTTGCTGACCAGGTCACTGTCGATGGCGATCTGTTCTCATTCGTTTGGAACAGTTCAGAATCAAAAGCCAGGCTTGCAGCCCTTAAAGAGAATAAAATGGTCAGATTTGAATGGATAGGAATGGAAGATGAAGAATCAAATTACTTCGAGTTCCACATAAATCTGGAAGAATTGACCAACGAACTGGCTTTGATAATTACTGATTTCGCTGAAGCAGAAGAAAAAGAAGATGCTATCTACCTGTGGGATTCACAAATAAATGACCTGAAAAGAGCATTAGGTATCTGATCATATTGTTCTGCCTGAATATTAAAACCGGGAGAGCATTACCCACAGATTAAATAAACATTTCAACTATTTCAAGCTACTAGTCTGTAACCTTGCCAAAGCTTCAGGAAATTCTTTGCCATCAATCAGAACATGCCTAAAGTTGTCAGCTCAGGCCTGAAAAGGCACTATCCTGGACTTATACTTCGGCATTTCTTTTTAGATAAAAGAAAGGACAAAATAAAAAAAATCAAGTAGTTTTGCACTTCAAATGCAAACGGTCAATGAAAAAGATCGACAAATTTTTATTAAAATCATTTATAGGACCTCTGATATTCACATTTTTTATTGTGCTTATCATTCTTATACTTCAGTTCCTGTGGATGTATGTCGATGAACTTGCAGGAAAAGGACTTGACTTTAAAATACTTAGCGAATTGCTCTACCATTTCGCACTTACCTTTGTACCAACTGCTCTGCCTCTGGGAATTCTCCTTGCCTCACTGATGACTTTTGGCAACATGGGGGAATTTAGTGAACTGGCAGCTCTTAAATCATCCGGTATACCGCTGCTAAGGATTATGCGTCCTTTAATTATTCTCATTGGTATTATAGCTGTTATATCATTCTTCTTCTCAAATAATGTACTTCCTTATTCTACTGAAAAAGCCAGGACCCTCCTGTGGGATATACGCCGAAAAAAACCGGATATCAATATTCAGGCTGGAACCTTCTACAACGGAGTACCTGATTTCAGTATAAAAATAACCAAAAAGGTTCCTGAAACTAACCGTCTCGACAACCTTATTATTTACGACCATCGCCAGAGGAGAGGTAATTACGCAGTAATTTTGGCTGATTCAGGATATATGAAACTTACCAAAGATGAAACAGGATTGATCATGACTCTTTATAACGGATATGGTTTCAATGAATTAGAGGAAAGAAATGTCGTTAATGCCTTGAAAAAATATCCTTCGCGAAAAGACTATTTTAAAGAGGAGACTATAGTCATACCCTTAACAGGATTTGATCTGCAAAGAAGTGATGAAGGACTTTTCAAATCAGGTCCTGCAATGTTGAACATTTCACAGCTGACCTTTACTATTGACTCTCTTAACAAAAAATATAACGAAAAACTCAACAAAGAATTTAAAGATTTCAAAAACATTAAACTTTATGCGGTAAGAAACCTGCCAAAGCCCTCTGATCCTGAGGATAATTCACGAGTTAACAATAAAATGGTGAATTTTGATGTAAAGGCATTGTTCGATTCACTCACAATAGTTGAAAAGAAGACAGTTCTTCAAAAATCAATTGAGAGTCTGAAAGAAGGCAACGGGATATTACACGAGAAAAATGAGACGCAACATTATGAAATTAAAGCTATTAAACGATACGAAGTTGAATGGAACAAGAAACTTACAATGTCTTTTGCCTGCCTGGTCTTCTTCTTTATCGGTGCTCCGCTGGGAGCAATAATAAGAAAAGGGGGCTTAGGAACTCCGGCAGTAATCTCTATCTTTTTCTTCGTTGTTTATTATGTTATTTCAATTTCAGGACAGAAACTCGTTGAAGAGGATGTTGTCGGCACCTTCTCAGGTATGTGGGCCGCTTCATATGTCTTATTGCCAATAGGTATTTTTCTCACATACAAAGCTACAACTGATTCCGTAATTTTGAACATTGAAACTTACCTGACGTTCTTCAAAAAGATTAAAGATTTTTTGTACAGGATATTTATTAATGATACAAGCACTGATTCTGCAACAGACTAATTAAAACTAATAATGAAAGATTTCATTCTTAATACAATAGAAGAGGCGATTGAAGATATAAGGAACGGAAAACTACTTATCGTTGTTGATGATGAAGATCGTGAAAATGAAGGTGATTTTATATGCTCAGCTGAGTTAATAACACCTGAGATAGTAAATTTCATGGCGAAACACGGTCGCGGATTAATTTGTGCTGCACTGCCTGAAGACAGATGTGAGGAGCTTGATTTGAATCTTATGGTAGGCAATAATACCTCCATTCACGAGACCCAGTTCACAGTAACGGTTGATTTATTGAGTAAAGAAACTACCACAGGGGTTTCAGCCTTTGACCGGGCACTCACAATTAAGGCTTTGGTAGATCCTGCAACAAAACCCGGCGATCTGGGCAGACCAGGACACATCTTTCCCTTAAAAGCAAAATCAAAAGGTGTTCTGAGGAGGGCCGGGCATACCGAGGCTGTTGTCGATCTTACACGATTCGCTAATCTTCGTCCCGGGGGTGCACTTGTTGAGATTATGAATGATGATGGTTCCATGGCAAGGCTGAACGATCTTGTCAAGATCAGAGATAAATTCAATATAAAAATAATTGCAATAAAAGACCTTATCACATACACTCTTGAAAGAGACTCAATTATTGAAAAAGGTGAAAGGGTTAAACTCCCTACTGAAAGCGGAGATTTTGAATTTATCCCTTTCCGTCAGACCAGCAATGGAATTGAACATGCTGCGCTTGTAAAAGGGAAATGGACTAAAGACGAACCTGTACTGGTGCGTCTTCATTCATCATGTTTTACAGGAGATATATTTGGCTCTATGAGATGCGATTGCGGACCTCAGTTAAAGAAAGCAATGTCGATGGTTGAAGCCGAAGGGAAAGGTGTTGTAATCTACTTAAGCCAGGAAGGAAGAGGAATTGGTCTCCTGAATAAGATAAAAGCCTATAAATTGCAGGATGAAGGCATGGATACCGTTCAGGCTAATATTGAACTTGGATTCGGTGAAGATGAAAGAGACTATGGTGTAGGCGCCAGTATAATGAGAGAACTTGGCCTTGGAAAAGTCAGGCTTATTTCAAATAACCCTGTAAAAAGAGCAGGATTAGAAGGGTATGGTATAAAAATAGTAGAGACAATACCTCTGATAATCGAATCGAATCCTCACAATAAGTTTTATCTCGAAACCAAGGCAAACAAGATGGGGCATAACCTTACATGCTATAAGCATATTGCAAAGGATTAATATTATTATACTTGTACGATAATAAACTATTTATGAAAAATATCAGGATAGTTTTCATGGGTACTCCGGAATTTGCGGTTGCTACACTCGGTTCACTGCTTATGAACGGGTTTAATATTGTTGGTGTGGTCACTGCCCCGGACAAACCTTCCGGAAGGGGAAGAAAAATTACAAAATCAGCCGTTAAGCAGTTTGCTGAATTCAGTAATCTTATCCCAATAATGCAGCCTCTGAATCTTAAAGATCCTGAATTTATAAACTCCCTTAAAAAACTAAACGCAGATGTTTTTATTGTAGTCGCCTTCAGGATGCTTCCCGCAGAAGTATGGAAAATCCCTCCGCTCGGAACAATTAACCTCCATGCATCTCTTCTTCCTGACTACCGCGGAGCAGCACCAATAAATCATGCAATAATAAATGGGGAGACTACCACCGGAGTCACGACGTTCTTTATCGATGATAAATTAGATACCGGGAATATCCTTTTAAGGGAAGAAATACAGATTTACCCGTTTGAAAATGCAGGTGATCTTCACTACAGGTTAATGAAGCAGGGAGCAAGACTCGTGATAAGAACACTTTCGGATGTCCTGGAGAACAAGATTCAGGAACTTCCCCAGGAAAAACTTGCCAAAATTGGAACATCTCTAAAGATTGCCCCTAAAATACATCCTGACGATTGTATAATTGACTGGAACAATGATGCGGTTAAAATTCATAATTTAGTCAGGGGTCTCGCTCCTTCCCCTGGTGCAAAATCGTGGTTCAAAAATGATTCGGCAACTGTATCTTTCAAAATCCTTGAGAGCCAGCCGGAAATTGAACAACACAATATGAAACCTGGAACAATCCTCTCCGATGGAAAACATTTTATTAAGATCAGCTGTACGAATGGTTTTTTAAATATAGCAAGCCTGCAGCTTGAAGGAAAGAAGAGAATGAGTACTGTGGAATTGCTCAGAGGTTTAAGAATATCTGATTTCACTATTCAGGCTACTCGACCGGTTTAATATTCCTCAACCATATTTTTTCCCCTGTTACAGGTTCCGTACCCTCAGCCATCCTGTTCATTTCATAAAGTCTTTTCAGCTTAATACCGAATCGCTGGGAAATAAGGTACATCGTATCTCCCTCCACAGCATTATAATAATCTTTCCCTGCTTCTGCTTTTTCCCTTTTAGGCTGAAGATATAATATTTGTCCGGGAACTGGTTGAAAATCACTTTTAAGTTCATTATATTTAGGTAGTTCCCATTTGAGAAGTTGAAACTCATTTTCAAGTTTTTCTCTCGTATCTCCGTCTTTGGCAATAATATATTGTATCCTGTTATTCTCCAAAATTCGTGGAGCCCTTGCATAAACTGCCATATTTCCACTCTGGGGTTTTAGATTTTTTTTGTTACTGTCGGCTATATAGACCTGAGAAGGTTCTTTCATTGTATCATTTAATTGTGGTGGCATAACGGAGGCATTATACCCATGATCGAAATACCACAGGTTATTTTCTTCAATGGTAGATATCAGCATATTTGCATAATCGGGATTTGTCGCATAACCTGCTTTCTTTAATCCATGAGCCCATGCTTTGTAATCAGTTGAATTTAAACTGAAAAGAAAGCTATACCTGGAACCTGATTTCAGAAAATCAGAATGATCATAAAAAGACTCTTCAGGCCTGCTGTATTTCCTGAAACATTCATTTCTTTGATTATCATTATGCCTGATTGTGGGCCCGGTCCAGTCATCATGGCATTTGATTCCGAAGTGATTATTTGCTTCGCTGGCAAGAGAGCTGTGACCACAATCAGATTCTATTATACCCTGTGCAAGTGTAATACTTGCAGGAATACCGGTTCTTTTCATCTCTCTGACAGCAAGGTCTTTATATGAATTGACATATTCCCTGACGGATTGATCGGAAACTGAAGTTGAAATAAGTGGTTTATATACTTTGCATGAATACAGACAGCGATAATAAAACCAAATGAAAGAACAGTAAGATAGCCTGTTACGCATTTTTATAAATTTTAGGACAAAAATAGGAAAAAATAAATGGCTGAAGTTCAAGGAGGGTATTAAATTGCAAAAACAATTGCACAAATCAGGTCAAAAAAAGTGGACTTCAAATTTAATTCTCTTATTTTCTGAATGTTATCAATCAAAATACAGTCTGTTTTTATATACAATAATTACTACCTTTATAATCACGACTGAATATAAAATAATGATTAAAACAAATAATATATCATTTTCATATACTGAGTATGAAAAAACCGGAGAACTTGATCCAGATGACCTTGAACTTGTTCATGCAGCAAGGGAAGCATGCATTAAATGCTTATGCTCCCTATTCAAAATTCAAAGTCGGAGCAGCTGTCAGGCTTGAGAGTGGTTTAATAGTGAGGGGAGCAAATATTGAAAATGCCGCATTTCCTTCCGGGATATGCGCCGAAAGAAGTGCTCTTTCCAACTCAATTTCAAATCATCCTGAAGATAAACCTGTTGCACTGGCGATTGCAGCTATGACAAAAGATGGGTTGACCATACGAATCTCCCACTCCATGCGGAAGCTGCCGACAGGTTATTGCCGAGGAAGAGTCAAGAACAGGAAATAAGATAAAAATAATCCTTTCAGGAAGAAATAAAATACAGATTATTGACGGCATCAGCTAGTCTTCTTCCAATGCAATTCAACAGGAAAAATCTGAAGATCAATCTTCCCTGACAATCAATTGGAAACCTGCCCCATGGATATTTTTAATATTAAGATCCGGATCCTCTGATAAAAATTTTCTCAGCTTTGTAATATAAACATCCATGCTTCTGGCAGTAAAATAGTCATCGGAACCCCAAATCTTCTTTAGAGCCATCTCCCTGCTGATCAAGTGCATTCGGATTAACAGCAAGCAATTCAAGCAATTGAGCCTCTTTTGGTGAAAGTTTCTTTTCATCGTTTCCAATAGTCAATGTCCTGAGTTTTGAATTGAATATAAACTTTCCAATTTCATAAAAATCCTTGGTTCCGGCCTGAAAATCGCGTCTTGAAATTATCGCCCTGATCTTTGCCAGAAGGATATCGGTATCAAATGGTTTGGTTACATAATCATCGCCTCCTACTCCGTAACCTTTAAGAACATCCTCTTTCAGTTTTTTTGCAGTAAGGAAAATTATAGGAATTTCATTATTAATCTGCCTTATCTCATTTGCAATAGTAAATCCGTCGACATGGGGTAACATTATATCAAGAATACAAATGTTAAATACCCCTTTTCTGAAATGATCAATTGCATATTTTCCATCATCGACCCACTCAACCGA
>CAVVGP010000123.1:0-25178 GCA_963747625.1 uncultured Bacteroidales bacterium
CGATCCTGGCAAAGACCTCCACGCCTTGAAGAACGACATAGGTCGCCAGCCAGTACACGATGATGCAGAACAGCCCGACAAAAATCCATTCTTCGCCAGTTCGGGCACGCCAATCGTATAGGCCAGCGCCGCCGCGCCGAAAGTCAGCGCGACCGGGTACCAGACGACGTTCTGGATCCACTGGAGCCAGATCGCCAAGAATCCCCAGCGCATGCCGAACGCTCTCCGACCCATGCGTAGATGCCGCCCTTCTTGTCGGCAAACGCGCCACCCAGTTCGGCCGACACGAGCGACGCGGGAACGAGATAGAAGACGACAGTGAACACCAGATAGGCGAACATCGTCATTTCTTCCTTGGCCAGCAGCGGCAAGCCACGCAGGCTGGTCACCACAGCCGCCGCGGTCAGCAGCCCGATCGACGTAGCGCTCAGGTAGCGCCTTGCGAACATTATCGGTTCCATCGGACCTTCTCCAGGGCGGCCAAGGGTGCAGCGCGGGCGCAGAAACGGACGACTGCCGGTCATTTTTCGCGGACTTTGCGAGCAAGGAGGACCTTCGGCAAACCGTGATGCGTGAACGTCGTGCCTTCGGCAGCGACCTGCGGTATTCCCGGCGGATGCTTTTTCAGGTAATCGATCGATCGCTCGATATCCTGCAGCAGCATGTCGGCCATATCACGGGTAAAGCCGTGCCGGATCAGGACGCGCATCACCACCACATCGGTGATATTCGGCAACATCTGTAGGCCGCGACCTGCCAGCCTCGCACCCGCAGGCGGTCAGAGAGTTCGAAAAGTGAATAGCCGGGCTGCGCGCCATCCTTGATCATCCAGGAGATCGCGGGGATGCCTTTGCGGCTATCGCCATCGAAAGCAAGTTCGAACGGTCCGAGCTTGCGGATTCTTGTCCAATGAACGGGCATTGTCGTAGCTGTTCTGCAGAATCCGCCGGTAGCCCTTCGCGCCCCAGCCGAAGAAACAGGTAGTACTGTGAGATGATCTGGCCGCCGGGACGCGAGAAGTTCAACGCGAAGGTCGGCATGTTGCCGCCCAGATAGTTCACATAGAAAATCAATTCCTCGGGCAGGTCGGTGCGGTCGCGCCACACCACCCAGCCCACGCCGAGCGGCGCCAGTCCGTATTTATGGCCCGAAGCATTGATCGACCTCACCCGTGGGAGGCGAAAATCCCAGATCAGGTCGGGCTCAATGAACGGAGCCGTGAAGCCTCCGGACGCGGCATCGACATGCATCGGAATATCGAGATGCTTGTCGCGCGCCAGCGCATCGAGCGCAGCCGCCACCTCGGCGACCGGCTCGTATTGACAGGTGAAGGTGACCCCGAAGGTCGGCATGACCGCAATGGTGTTGTGATCGACGCGCTTGATGACTTCGTCCGGCGTCATGCCAAGCCGTCCGCGCTCGAGCGGGATCTCCCGAAGCTCGACGTCGAAATACCGGGCGAATTTGTGCCAGCAGACCTGTATGAAATCCAGTCAAGAATTGTGTCGGGAAAAGCTTTGGAAACGGGATTGATCGATAAGGACAGGCAACTGACTTATCCTTTAGTAATGAAATACGGAACCGAACGACCAGGGAAAAACCATTCGATACTATTTGAATTACTCCTGCAAGGAACAATCTTTTATTTACTATTATGCAGGAGGAACAGACTTATTAACGAACAGGGAAATAAACAAAGGAGATAGTCTGACACTTAAGCCTTGGGATGTCCTGATTGTGGAAGAATGATTAATATTTATCATTTAAGCTAGCGCGGTCCCGATAGTTATCGGGATGTAATCCGTATTACCAGTATTCAATTTTTGACAAAATTGAATATCTTTATAAAAACTATAATCATGAGACCTATCCTCTCAATCTGGTTTATTTTTTTAATGGTGGCTTTTTCATCCTGCGGAAAATCACAAGTATTGAATTCCCCCCTTAGCCTTAATCCTAAAAATCCGCATTATTTTCTTTATCATGGAAAGCCATTAATATTAATTGGATCTACTGAACACTATGGCGCTGTGATGAACCTCGATTTTGATTATGTGAAATATCTCGATAAAATTAGCTTCCTCAGGACTTAATATCACCAGAACATTTTCCGGGGTGTATGTTGAGCCTGAAGAAGCATTTGGAATTGTTAAAAACACGCTTGCCCCTGACCGCCAGAGGTATATTTGTCCATGGGCACGAAGTTCAGAGCCGGGTTATATAAACAGCGGAAATAAATTCGACCTTTCAAAATGGGATGAAGCTTATTTTACAAGACTGAAGGATTTTCTTAGCCACGCTTCGAAGAGAAATATTATTGTTGAACTCGACCTGTTCTCAAATTATTACGACACTATTCAGTGGTATATGTGTCCATTGTATATAAAAAATAACATAAATGGCATAGGTAACTTAAAGGATCACAAGGAAGTCCTTTCTCTCAGGCATCCCGAAATCCTTGATATCCAGGAAAAAATGGTAAGAAAAATCATCAATGAGCTTAAGGACTTTGACAATCTGTACTATGAGGTCTGTAATGAACCTTATTTTGGTGATACCATTGCCCTGAAAGAATGGGAAAAACATATGACCGGTGTAGTGGTTGATGCAGAAAAAGGATTCAGACAGAAACATTTGATATCCAATAATATTGCTAATAATTACCGGCTGGTGCCTGAAAGCCGCGATAGTGTTTCAATCTATAATTTTCATTATGCACGTCCTCCGGTAGCAGTGGAAATGAATTATCATCTGAATAAAGTGATCGGGGATAATGAAACCGGTTTCGATGGGATAAAAGATTCAAAATACCGGATTGAAGCCTGGGATTTTATACTGGCCGGAGGCGGACTATTTAATAATCTCGATTATTCATTTGCAGTTGGTAATGAAGATGGAACCTTCAGAATAAAAGAAGGAGAGCCTGGTGGCGGCGGAAAAATACTAAGAGATCAATTCAAAATCCTTGCTGCATTCATGAAAGGAATTGATTTTATCAATATGGAGCCTTTGAACACTGCTAAGCTGAGGTTAAATGAAACAAAAAATATTAAGGTAACTGGTCTTGCAAAACCCGACGAAGCTATTGCACTGTACATTCACAGGAAAGATACCTTAACCAGCAATTCATCCTTTAAGCTTGATCTTACTTCGGGGTCATATGCCTTAACCTGGGTTGACACAAAAAGTGGTGCTGAAAAAATTACATATTTGAACAATCATCCTGGTGGTTGGGCAACGATTAATTCTCCTTTCTTTAGCGAAGATATAGCTCTGAAGCTTGCGATACGCATTAATTGATAAAGGCCGGTTATTAAATAAAAACAGTTGTTAAGAAATTTTAATTGTGTTTACTTTCTTCATGGAAAGTTTTCTTGAATAACAATTTTATATCAACTGAGAGCATAACTGTATTATTCCTTAATTTAATTTTTAGAATGAAAATCCGTATATGAATTAATTTATATACTTTTATAAAAAATTTCTTCAAGATGAGAAATATGGCGCTCGAATATAAAATAAAAGTTAATCGCGCCGGTCTTTATCAGGTCGTTCTCTGACCATAATTATTCCCAACTGAATTTAAAATAATGATACCAGCTGGCGGAAGAATTTCCTGCCGGTTGTTGGCTTAAAAAACATACAATTAAATTATTATACAATGGACAAGCTTATTATTACAGGATCAAATCTGACAATTGAAGATATAGTAAATGTTGCCCGTCTTGGGCAGAAAGTGGAACTGCATCCTGACGCAAGGGAACGTATAAACCGTTGCAGGGCAATGCTGGAAAAAAAGGTCGAAGCGCATGAAATAATGTATGGTGTGAATACCGGTATCGGCGAATTTTCAGAAGTTGTTCTGAACGATGACCAGATAAAGGATTTTCAGAAATATCTTGTATACAATCATGCTGCCGGTATAGGAGATCCTGCACCTGCTGAATATGTAAGGGGAGCCATGCTTGGAAGGATAAATGTTCATGCCCATGGCAACTCAGGAAACAGGCTGATAATCACGGAGACCTTAGTGGCTATGCTGAACAAATGTGTTATTCCTTATGTCTGTCAGAAAGGATCAGTAGGGGCTAGCGGTGATCTTGCTCCGATGTCGCAGATCGCCCTGCTTTTAATGGGTGAAGGAGAAGCCTATTACCAGGGTGAATTGCTGAGTGGCAAAGAGGCAATGGAGAGGGCCGGTATTCCAATACCCGGACTTATGGCACGTGATGGTCTGGCAACTATTAACGGTTCAAACCTGCTTACTGCTATGAGCGCCATATTTCTTTATGATGCCAATAACTGGCTCAAACAGGCTGAAATAGCAGCATCAATGTCGCTTGAAGCCCTTAAGGCAAACATGAAACCTTATACACCATTGCTTCATGAAGCAAGAGGTTTCAAAGGTGCAATCAGAAGTGCGAATGCTATCAATCTTTGCATAAGCGGTGGCGACCTGAAGGAGGGAAAAGTCAAGAGCAAAGTTCAGGACGCATATTCCATGCGCTCGACACCGCAGGTTATTGGTGCAGCACACGATGCTCTTGCATATGCCCGTTCACAGGTGGAGATTGAGCTTAATGGCGTGGGTGACAATCCTATCTTTTTCCCCGATCGCAATATTCAGCTATCAGGAGCTAATTTCCAGGGTTCCCTGTCTCTGGTCCCGATGGATATGGCCGGTGCATGCATCACAATGGTCAGCGTATTGTCAGAGAGAAGAATGAACAGGCTGAATAACCCTGCATTGAGTGTTGGACTGCCTGATTTCCTTACAAAAGGAGCCGGGATGTTTTCAGGAATGATGCTCAGCCAGTATACTGCCGATATGCTGATAGTTGAACAGAGGATCCTTTCTGCCCCTGCCTCCATACAATCGATTCCGGCTGCTGCAGACCAGGAAGACTTCGTGTCGATGGGAATGAATACGGCAATTAAGAATTTCCAGATACTCGAAAATGCATATGGTATCCTGGGTATTGAATTTATGGCTGCAGCCCAGGCTCTCGACTTCAGAAAAGATGAGTATAAATTTGGCAAGGGAGTTCAGAAAGCATGGGAAGTAATAAGAAAGTATATCGACTTCCTAGATATAGATCGGCCGCTTTACCCTGACCATACCAAAATGCTCGAACTGGTAAAAACTTGTGAGATACTTCTTGAAGTTGAGAAGGAGGTCGGGAGACTTGGTTGAAATGAACTTTAAATAGGGGTTTTTGGTTTATCCAGGGCTGAAGTTTTGTCATTTATGGGTTTAAATACTGATTTAAAATCCGACATTTACCTGTCAATTGTAAAAAAATGAGAACCGTTCATCTCTATATGACCCTATCTGCCATTTTGCTGATATTGTCATTTACCGCTGCTAAAACAAAACCTGAACATAAGACTATCTGTAACCCGATTAATCTTAGTTACAGATTTTCTCTTGATAAACCCTCACGGCGTGAAGCTGCTGATCCTGTTATCGTTTTATTTAAGAATGAATATTATTTATTTGCTTCCAAATCAGGAGGATACTGGCATTCGACAGATATGGCTGACTGGGATTTTATTACTTCAGCAGAATTGCCTTTTGAAGATTATGCACCTGCCGTGGTGGCAATTGGAGATACTTTGTACTTCATGGCATCAGGAAATGCTCCTGTTTCAATATTTAAAACCGCGGATCCTAAATCAGGTAATTGGAAAATTGTAAATTCTGCTTTCCCCATCAGCATGACTGATCCTGATTTATTCCTAGATGACGATGGTCGCCTATATTTCTATTACGGATGTTCAAACAATGCTCCGATTCATGCAGTGGAACTCGACCGGGGGACATTAAATCCTAAAGGTAAACCGGTAGACTGTTTTAACAGTAACAGCATTAAATATGGATGGGAACAAACAGGCGATAATAACAACAACACTGACAGGCCATGGATTGAAGGATCGTGGATGACTAAGCACAATGGTAAGTATTACCTTCAGTATGCTGTGCCGGGAACACAGTATAAAAGTTATTGCGATGGTGTTTACGTTGCCGACAATCCATTGGGGCCTTTCAAAGTGGCTTTGCATAATCCATTCTCATATAAACCGGCTGGATTTATCAACGGTGCTGGCCATAGTTGCACTTTCCAGGATAAGTATGGGAATTACTGGCATATAACAACTATGACTATTTCTCAAAAACATATGTTTGAGCGCCGGCTGGGGCTCTTCCCGGTTTTTTTTGACAGCGATGGCACATTTTACACATACACTGGTTTTGGGGATTTCCCTTTTTCAATTCCCGACAGAAAAATCAACGGTCCTGATGAACTATTCCCTCAATGGATGTTACTTTCATATAAAAAACCTGTTGAAGTCTCCTCTGAATTGCAGGGCTACCCGAAGGACCAGGCCGTAGATGAGGAAATAAGAACATCCTGGAGCGCACAAACCGGAAATAAAGGTGAATGGATTAGTATTGACCTGGGGAAAGAATCTGTTGTAAATGCTATTCAGGTAAATTTTGCAGAAAACCAGGCACAATTGTATGACCGTAACCCAAAAATTTATTATCAGTACCTTCTTGAATATTCTGATGACAATAAAATCTGGAAACTGCTGGTTGATAAAACAACAAATAGAACTGACATTCCCCACGATTATATTCAGCTTAAAACACCTGTCAGAACAAGATATATCAGGCTTACAAATTATCATGTGCCCGATGGCACATTTGCTATATCAGGTTTCAGGATTTTTGGGAACGGCCAGGGAAACAAACCTGAAGCAGTCAGAAATTTCAATGTAATCCGGAAATCAACTGACAGGCGGGAAGTCAAAATTATGTGGGATAAAGAATCTGATGCTGTCGGTTTCAATATCCGGTACGGAACCCGGGCTGATAAACTGTACAACAATTGGGAAGTTCTTGGGGCTGATTCGCTGATAATAAGAAGTCTGAACAGCGATTTGAAATATTATTTTTCGATAGATTCTTTTAACGAAAACGGAGTAACCAAAGGGAAAAAGGTTGTTGTGATAAACTGAAATATTCTTTTAAAGCAACGCTGTGAACAAATCAGGCTGAATTTTATTTATTATCTTTAGTAACCAGTCCGGGTGAGGCTAGTCTCTTTGTGAAAAAATATATATTTATGAAAACAAAATTTGTTTATGCAGTTATTCTCAGCCTGATTACCATCTCATGCACAAATAATCAGAAAACCAGCAACAGTATTGAACTTCCGAATGAATGGAAATTTAAGACAGGCGACAATCGGGAATATTCAAAGCCCGATTTTGACGATCAGTCCTGGAAAAGCATTAAAGTGGACAATTACTGGGAGGCGCAGGGCTATCCGGGTTATGATGGTATTGCCTGGTATCGTACAAGGACAGTAGTTCCTTCTTCGCTTAAAAACACCAACAGACTGTTCAAGACTGTCCGTATTTCTTTAGGCAGGATAGATGACGCAGACGAGACCTGGCTCAATGGCAGGAAAATTGGGGAGACAGATGGATGGGATATTGACAGATCATATTATGTTCCATTTGATCTGATAAACTGGGATAAGGAAAATGTGATTGCTGTCAGGGTGAATGACAGGGGAGGGAATGGTGGTATGTACGGAAGACCTCATTTAATTGGTGATGCAAGGTTGTCGGATCTTATAGTACTCAGTACAAACGACAAGCCACAGCCATTCACGGCAGAAAACACAAAATTTACCAAAACATTGATTTTACATTTCAAGACACCTGTTGAAAAACTGCGATTTGACCTTAGAATCAGGGTTTTTGATCCGAAAAACGATGAAGTTGTTTTTCAAAAAGATGAACATCCTGTAATCGGATTAAAAGCTGATACTTTACTCTCTTCAAACATATCCATAAAAAAACCCGGTACATATAAAATTGAATATATTCTGACTACAAAATCTCTGGCTGACAGATTAAGGTTTAATACGCTTTTTTCATATAAACCCGGTAACCATATGAATGAAAAATATGAATATCCCCTTGTAAAAGACACAATACCGGACAAAACAGATCCATTTGGTCTGGAGAATATCACTTTCGGAGGCTATTTAAATGAAAGGCTGAATGCAAACCTCACACAGCGATTGCTCAACATTGATGAAACAGGGATTTTAGAGTGCTATTACAGCCGTCCCGGGAAACAGACCTGGGTAGGAGAATATGCAGGAAAGTACCTTCATGCAGCGAGTCGTGTATGGCGTTCCACCAGGAATGAACAGCTTAAAGCACAGATGGACAGGATAGCAGATATCTTAATATCATGCCAGAACAAAGATGGATACCTTGGAACCTATCTTCCGGCCAATTACTGGACAGAATGGGATGTTTGGGCACACAAATACAATTTACTCGGATTGCTGAGCTATTATTCAGTAACAGGGTATAAACCTGCACTGGAGGCCTGTGTGAAGATTGGTGATTTACTCTGCAGGACTTTTGGTGAAAATCCGGGTCAGCGAAATATTATTGAGAATTCTCCACACATGGGAATGGCCTCAACAAGCGTCCTTGAGCCAATGACTTATTTATACCGCTTCACAGGCGATAAGAAGTATCTCGATTTTTGCGGGTACATTATTAAAGCATACGATTATCAAAACGGGCCTAAAATAATATCCACGCTGACTACATCAGGAGAAGTTGACAAGACAGCCGATGCCAAGGCATATGAAATGATGTCGAACTTAATTGGTGTGGTAAAATTGTACCAGCTGACAGGTGAAGAAAAATTATTAAAAGCTGTTGAAAATGCCTGGAATGATATTTCTGCCCATAAACTTTACATCACAGGAACTGCAAGCGTTGATGAATGTTTCAAGAAAGATTTTGAATTTCCAGCCGGAAATGACGTGCATATGGGAGAAGGTTGTGTAACAGTAACATGGCTTCAGTTTAGCCAGGCACTTTATTATCTTACGGGCGAATCAAAATATATCAACGAAATTGACAAAACAATTTATAATCATCTGTTTGCAGCCGAAAATCCTGAAACTGGCTGCGTGAGTTATTACACTGCCTTACAGGGCAAAAAGCCTTATAGGTGCAACATCGACGGTCACTGCTGCCTTGCAAGTTTACCAAGGGGAATCGCAGCAATTCCTGAACTGGCTTATTCAAAATTTGCTGATAATGGATTTTGCATCAACCTTTATTCCGGCGGAAAACTAACGGATAAGATTTTTGCAAAAGATGGAAAAAAAATGGGCATAGAATGTACTATAAATACCAGATTTCCTCAAGATGGGAAAGTAACAATTAATATTAATCCTGAAACAAAAAGTGAATTCCTGTTGTCATTGCATGTTCCTGCGTGGTGCAGCAATTATGAAGCAAAAGTAAATGGCAGAATTTTTAAGGGAGTGCCAGGGCAGTACCTGAATATTGAACAATCATGGGAAAAGAATACGGTTATTTCGGTATCATTTGATATGACAATTCAGATTTTGGACGGTGGGAAAAATTACCCGGGTTACATTGCTTTAAAACGCGGGCCACAGGTTTTAGCAGTTGATCAGGCTTTAAATCCGGATCTGAAAGTCCTGGACGATATCAGGTTTAAAAAGCCTGTGCTGGTTCCTGATTCAGATAAACTCCTTCCTAAAAGCTGGGTCGGTACACAGATTTACAGTGCGAAAGCATTCTATGAAGGAAAACCTGTAAGCATCAAGCTGGTGCCATATGCAGATGCAGGCCAAACCGGCGGAGATATAAGAGTATGGATAAAAAGAGAATAGAACTGTAAATAACTTTTCAATCTCTGGCATTTTGCCGTTTTAAACCAGATGGAATTTTATAGCCAATGAGTCATCATTCCTGAGATTAATAGCGATCAAGCCACCTGTATCGTCTGGAGTTATCTCCAAACTTCAGAGCCAAAGTTAATTCATGAGTTCCATAGGTAACTCTTTGGATCTCGTTGAGCGTAAAATCAACGGAGTATCCAATAAACAAAGCTGTCCATTTAGAATGATCCGGGATATATTTAAACCTTATATTACCAATTAGGCTACCTCCTGTTCTGTATGTCAATCCGATCCGGAAATTCTGATAACAGATGTATGTAAGGCCAATATCAACCTGAGGTTTAAGCTGTTCCGATATTTTAATTAGCGCTGAAGGTTCGAGACCGGTTCTGCTGCTTATTGCTATGTTGTATGCGCCAAAAAGATAATAATGTCTGTCCATCCTAAAATGCCTGTATGCATAATCACCAATTTTTGCTGCGGCCCCAAATACCTGCAGTGTTGAAAAACCAATATTGAATTTGGGATTCAGAAGATAAATTCCAAAATCTGCATCCGGTATGAACACTCCTCTTCGCAGATTATTATTTAGCCACGGTTCATTCGGATCTTCAAAACTTAAATCATTTGCATTAATAATAATATGATAGCCGGTAATAGCAATACCAAAAGATAGTTGAGTGTTTGATTTAATCCAAGTATGATATGCATAAGACACCTGGAAACCTGTCCTTTGTATCAGACCGTTCCTGTCGCTGAAAATATAGCCCCCAAAGCCTGCTTTACCATCGGTTTTTGGTCTGAATGTCGTACGGTTTAGAATTGTATTATTTATTTCATAGGCTCTTTTCAGAAATCTGGTCTGCCAGCTTATTGAATAAGTTCTTGGTGCACCTGAATAGCCCACCCATTGTTCTCTTGCAGTTATGTTAAAACTTGTATATCCATCAGCTCCGGCAAGTGCAGGGTTAAGAAGAAATTCATTATAAAGATATTGACTGTAAACAGGAAGTTGTTGTCCGAAGGACATCTGCACCAAAACAATAAAGATCATAATGTAAAATATCTTTTTCACTGTTGTTAAAATGATTTTATCTGACAATAGTTACTTTCCCGACAATCGGTTTTGACCCGTTATGCAAATCGATGATATAATGATACGAGTCAATAGGTAAATTAACTCCGTTGCTTGTTCCATCCCATGAATGCGGATATCCTTTTTCAGATCTCCAGACTGACTGACCCCATCTGTTATATATTGATATTTCAACTTTTGGGTAAACATTAATATTGCCAATATTCCAGACGTCATTGATAAGATCTCCGTTTGGTGAGAAAGCTTCAGGAATTTTCAGTTCAGGCTGTGTTTGTCCATTCACAACAACATTTAATGATATGACCTGCCCCTGGCAGCCATAGGCAGATCGTTCCTGAACTTGCAATAAGTATGTATCTGATTCATTCCAGATATGCTCAAATTCGTTGGAAGTGTATCCTTCCTGAATAATTCCTTCAATCCGACCATCGATAAGTTGAACCAGGACTAAAATCAACATAATAATGCCTCGACTGTCAATATATACATTATCCGGCATAATCGCCTGCCCTGCCATCCTGATTGAAAGGAACAGAAACATGCCGGATAATAGTATATAAATGTACCTTTTGTGCATCGGCTAATAATCAGATTATCTAATTGTGATAGATGGGAGACGTTGAAGGTAACGGATAGACTGTTATCACAACGGAGGTCGGAGTTCCCGTAATTCCATTTACAGCAGGAGTGACAGTGTATGTAACAGTTGCTGTACCGGCAGAAGTATTGGTCAGTACCTGGGCAATAGTTGCACCGTGTCCATCAGAGAATCCGGCTGCTGTACCACTCGTCAAAGCAGCTGTCCATGTGTATGTAGCATTCTCAAAATTGCTGGATAATAAAATATTAGTTGCCGTACCACTGCATATAGTTTCAAAAGCAGGAGTCGCAATTACATCAGGCAACTCATTAACAGTAACTACAACCTCCCGGGGCAGTCCATCGCATCCTCCTGCATTTCTTTCCACGACTGACAATGTGTAAACTCCGGCACTGTTCCAGTCTACAGTAATACTATTTCCGGTACCGTTAATTCTCCATTCAGTTCCGGACGTACCGGGCGTAATGCTCCAGGTATATGTTGAACCGGTAGTTACTGTTACAAGGTACGGTTCATTTCCTATACTGACTGTCTGAACCGGGCTTGTATCAGCTTGAGCCCATACTTCACCTGCATATGCAAGCAATAATAGCAGAAGCATCCATCTAAACTTAAATAATTTTGGTTCAATGGATAAAAGATTTTCGGTTTTTTCCATTTTCCCTTTTTGATCTTCATTTTCAGGGTTTCCGTTTTTTTGTCTGGTTGTGTTCATTTTCTTTATTTTAAATTGGTTGCTTTTAATTTATATCTATCTATGGTAAATGGCAGATGTAGAGGGTAATGGATTAACTGAAACTGTAACAGGTTCACTTGGTACAGTACCGCAATGGGAGCTCCCTGCATCAGTAGCATTTATCCTGAAATATGTCGTTTCTGTAAGAGCATAGGGTGAATACAGGAGGATATTTGCCCCTGGTATATCGGTCCAGGCGGATCCGTCAACACTGCTCTGCCATTGATAATTATAGATGGGACCCGATCCTCCTGAAGCCGTTGTAGCTTTTAATGCCGCAGGAACATTGCCATAGCAGATCAGCTGATTGTCGGATACCACAGGAGGTAAAAGCGGCTCTCTGACCAGGAGATTTCTTTCTCTTGTAAAACTTGTTTCAACGCAGGTGGGATTACCCGGAGGCTGGTTGAGGGTATTAAAAATAACTGATACCCGGTACGAACCGTTCTGAGCAGCTGTTGCATCTGAAACAGATAATTGCGGTGTGTTTGTTCCGGAATATGGTCCGCCTTCAGTTAAAGGATTCCATCCTGAGCCGTTATTCCATGACCACTGGTAACCATTGCTGATTGGGTTCCCTTCTGTAAACACATGATAAGTTATCCTTCCTCCGTCGCAGATGATTGAGTTTACGACCACAGGGGTAAGTGATGTAATAGAGTTTATGCTTAATAAAGCCGGATCAGAAATTATTGTCCCGGAGTCATCTGTAATAGCTACCCGGTATTCAGTTCCATTTATATTCTGACCACTAACGCCAATATTGTCAATCGCCAGCAATGCAGTGTTTGCACCCGGAATATCCTCGAAATTATCGCCAGGAGGTTTTTGCTGCCACTGGTAGTAAACTGTCCCGGCAGATTCGCTTTACCGTTACCGAAAATTCCACATGGTTCCCGTAACAGTCTGTCTGTGGCAATGGCTGACTTGTAATTGTCATCGCTGCTGCATGAAATGATATAAAGAAGCCGGCACCCGTCAGCAAAAGCCGGGTGATGACTTTTCCTGGCAGATTTCTGATGGCGTTTAATATGCTGTCAATGATATATCCCGTGACTTTTGTCAAGAGCTAATCAGTTTCAGTATAATTTTACATAAGCTTCCTGCGATGACATTAAAAGGCATTTGCAGGCAATACTACTGTATGAGATTATATTCAGGTTTTCCCTGAAAAAGAGTGCTTTGAATCTTTAGAAGTTTACTAAGATCCAGCCGTGTGCAACAAAACTATTATTCCGGTATCAGATAGTTATTTTTTTAAAAACGGGATATTATCCATGAGAAAAACCGTATTTGCCTGTTACTTTTTTGCAGAGCTTATATTTAAGCGATTCCATTGCCGGGCGCAATGCAGGCAGGTATTAATTCTATGAGCGCAAAATTACCCTTGCGCCCACGTCCTAATATTCAGTACTTACTCGGCAGCCATAATATCTGCGATTGCCGACTAAAAGTTCAGAAAAACGATAAATAAAAATCGCTTCACAGCAACCACCTTGAAATATACTACCCCCACAAAAGCAACATCAGATAAATATTTATGCGGTGAAAAAACGGTTATTTATCAGTATATTAATGTATTATAATTATTAAATTATTTTTTGCTTTCCATCCTTCCTTTTAATTCATAAAGGGTCACCCACTTTGCATCTTCAAAGTCTCAAATTTAACAGTATTGGACATCCAATCATTACTGTAATTAAATATGCATCTCCATACATTAAATTTTCCATTTGGGTAATAGGTAGTTCCGTCCTCAATGAGAGTCCTCTTATCTGAAAATACAGATGTAGAGTTTAACCAGTAGAGTTGTCGAATTGTGTTTAGAAATGCCTCGAATTCTGAAATGAAATAATAATTGAGTTCGTAGAGGAAGATGTCAGTGCGTTTGTATTTGTATTTAAGGAACTGGTTTAATCGCAGTACGGTATTCTTGTACTTGATGATTGTAGTTGGTGCATAATCTTTCCCACGTAGTTTTTGCATCTCCCTGATTTGTTCATCACACACCCTCATCAGGGTGATTTGGTTGGCTTCATTTCCTTCCAGTACTTTCCGAATCGTATGAGTATTGAAGGGTTTTCCTTGCAGGCTCAACTGGTTTGCAATCTGAGACTTGTATCTTCATACTATCCAATTGTGTAGTTGATTGCATCCACTTCAAGGCTTGTTCCCCTTACCCTCATAATCTTCTTATCCCAATCCTGGAGTCGAACCGAAATGCCTGTAGCCTTGGAGAAATGAGTCATAATCGTACCAAACCCTAAGGTAAACAGGTACAAGATTTAGTGAATTTTTTTTGGTCTTATTTAACCAAAATGTGACTTTGACGTTGCTTTTCATAGTAAAAAGTTTAAAAATGACTACTTCTGAAAGCAAGTCAGGGTGCGGGTTTGCGAAATCCGATTAGAAAATTCTTAACCCTTTTGGGGTAAAATAGAGTAGGGGTTAAGAATTTTCTACTTTTTAAACCCTGTTTTCGGCTTACTGCTGGCAGGCGACTATTTCTGGGCGTCTATGAATGTTGTTGGATGTGTGTGAGTTAATGGGTAGAAAACAAAACTCCACTCGTTGTGTGAGTGAGTGCGTGGAGCTGGCGGGAGTCGAACCCGCGTCCAAACATGGAAATCATACGCTTTCTACATGCTTATTCCTGCTTGATTTTCGTGACCGGTCAGCTGCAGAACAACCTAGCCAGCCCTTATTCCTGTTTGTTTCGCCTTCGGGTCGGAACAACCTTCAGACTAGCCCCGGATTGCGTGCGTCTCCGTGTCGGGTTGGATCAGGGCATGACCGCCCGGGAAACGTCTCGTCCGGACACATGTGCCCGGAAGTTCTGCCTTTCGGCTGAAGTGCTTAAGCTACTGTTATTCGCTTATGCTGCGAGAGCGTAATTGTTTTCGCCTTTTATTGTTTTGTGACACTGTTTAAGTGACGCGCCACCACACACTGCATGCTTACATAACACCTCTCATGCTGTCAAAACCAGGTCAGCCCCGGAATAAGAGGATTACAAAGATACTATATTGTTAAATATCTGGAAAATATATCACAAAATTCAGGCCAGGAAATTTGTTTTTCTAAAAAAGTGTAGTAAGTATCGCAGAGCATTATACAAAACTCTGATTTTAAAATGCTATTTTTGATATAAACAGAATTTATTTATACACACTTTGGCTACCAGCGCAAAAGATTCAAATGCTAATCAACGTAAAGGATGACCCCTCTATGGAAGAAAGAAAATCATTACCTTCACAGGCATGAAATAAACTAATTTTAAATAAGACAAACCGCTTTTAAAAAGTAAAATAAAATCAATCATGAAAAAAAATTACAGAATCAATTTTCTGGAAGGATTAGCAGTAATCTTCTTATTTATTCTGCTGTACCCGGTCTCGGCACAGGATACTGTGAAGACTCAGCCACCGCCAAGACCTGCTTTCAGGATGCCCGTTCGCATAATATCTCCGGAGATACTTCCTGACAACAAAGTTACATTCAGGGTATATTCGAAGGAAGCAGAAAAAGTCACTGTATCAGGCGAATGGCAGGCCGGATTTGGAGCTAGTGAAGCGCTCATAAAGAATGACACAGGAATGTTCTCGCTTACTGTAGGTCCGTTGGCACCGGAACTTTATGGTTATACCTTCACAGTTGACGGTGTTAATATGATCGATCCCGATAATGTGCAGGTCCGTCGCGATGGTGAGAGATACCAGAGTTACTTTATCATACTGGGACAGGGATCTGATTTGTATGTACAGAAGAATGGAGTTCCTCATGGTACAATCCTGAAAACCTGGTACAGATCGGATGTTCTTGGGATGGACAGGCGAGTATATATTTACACTCCACCGGGGTATGAAGGAGGTACTGAAAAGTACCCGGTATTTTATCTGCTTCATGGGGCCGGAGGCGATGAGGATGCGTGGACTAATATGGGACGCGAAGCCCAGATTATGGACAACCTGATAGCCCAGGGTAAGGCAAAGCCAATGATTGTGGTAATGCCAAATGGCAATGCAAATCAGGCAGGTGCACAGAATGAAGTACCCCCATTACCTGGACAGGGTATTCAGGATATGGCATCATATCAGCGTTTGGCCGGTAAGTTTGAAGCTCATCTCGTTAAAGACCTGGTTCCCTTTGTGGAAAAGAATTTCAGAACCAAGCCGGGAATAGATAATCGAGCAATAGCAGGATTATCAATGGGAGGTGCAAATACGCAGACTATTACAAACGATAATCCGGGCATGTTTGGTTATATAGGAGTGTTCAGCATGGGCATAATGAACTTCAGACAGCTGGATGCTGAAACGACAGCAAAGCTTGATAAAGAAAGAGATGCAAAAATCGAAGCTTTAAAAAGCAGCGGATATAAACTTTACTGGATCGGCGTCGGAAAGGATGATTTTGTTTACCAGAGCGTTGTAACTCTTAGAAAGACCCTTGATAAACATAACTTTAAATATGTTTATCACGAAAGTGCGGGAGGTCATACATGGGCCAACTGGAGGAACTATCTTTCAGAATTTGCTCCTATGCTCTTCAGGTAATTTTGATCATTTCATCCGGACCGGTTTTGACCGGTCCGGGATAATGTCATCATAGCTGGTAAATTATTCAAAAACAGGTGAACCGAATGGAAAAGGTCTTCCTGAATGACCTGATTTCAATTTAAAGTCTCCTGAGGTAATTTTGCACGGAAATGAGGTTAACAGAGACCCCCTTCCATACAGAAAACGACCTGAAATTATAAACTGTGTAAAAAGATTGAAAATTTACAACAATGAACAAGCCTCTAAAAGTTGGAATCGTACGTGAAACCAGGAATCCTCCCGATAGGAGGGTGCCTCTTACACCACCTCAGATCGTAGCTCTTGAAGAGCTCTATCCCAATATTGAATTTTTTGTCCAGCCCAGCGATTACAGGTGCTATTCTAATGAAGAATATGAATATCTCGATATCCCGCTTAAGGAAGACCTTCGGGATTGTGATATTCTTCTGGGTGTCAAAGAGATTGACATACGTACTTTTATACCTGGAAAAACCTATCTTTTCTTTGCTCATGTGGCAAAGAAACAACCTCATAACCTTGAGATGTTCAAAGAGATGGCTAAACAAAACATCAGCCTGATCGATTTTGAATATCTGAAGACCGCTGAAGGGCAGAGAGTAGTGGCATTCGGCCGTCATGCGGGAATTGTAGGTGCTTATAACGGTTTAAGAGCCAGGGGCATCAAGACAAACAAATTCAAACTTAAACCTGCATACCAGTGTCACGATCTGGATGAGATGTGGGCAGGTCTCAAACTGATTGAGATTAAACAGGGATTAAAGATACTTGTCACAGGAGATGGCCGTGTTGCTCACGGAGCGATGGAAACCCTGGCTATTGCCAGTGTGGAAAAAGTGACCCCTGCTGATTACCTTACCAGGGAATTTGATGTCCCCGTTTTTTGCCAGTTATCGCCTGAACATTATGTCAGGCACAGGAATGGAATGGCCTTCAGTTTCAGCCATTTTGCAAAGTTTCCGGAGGAATATGAAT
This sequence comes from uncultured Bacteroidales bacterium, assembly GCA_963747625.1. Taxonomy (GTDB): domain Bacteria; phylum Bacteroidota; class Bacteroidia; order Bacteroidales; family VadinHA17; genus LD21. The sequence goes on from CAVVGP010000123.1 coordinate 17,744, forward strand.
CTTCATTTCTGCCATACACTAAAGTAACTGATATTCTGATCACTGGTCATTTCTGGGACCCGCGATCTCCTGTCTTTTTTACCAGGGAAGATATGAAAATGCCGGATTTTCGTATTTCGGTGATCGCCGATATCAGTTGTGATATAAACGGTCCGATACCATCAACACATAGGGCAACAACTATATCTGACCCGTTCTATTCATATAATCCTGTGCTTGAAACGGAAGAACCGGCATTCTCCCGACAGACTAATGTCACTGTTATGTCGATTGATAATCTTCCGGGTGAACTGCCACGTGACGCATCGCAGGATTTTGGCAAGATGTTGATGAGTAGCGTATTACATGACCTGTTCTCGGAAACGAAAAGCCCGATGATCGAAAGAGCCACTATCCTGAAGGATGGTAGACTCACCCCGGATTACTATTATCTGAATGATTATCTTAATGAATAAAAATTCAGAATGTTTATACTCTGAGTACTGATGAAGATAATTTCACTTGGTCCCGCTTATCCGTACAGGGGAGGACCGGCATCTTTTAACGACCGGCTTACCCAACAATTTTCTGCAGAAGGGCATGATATTGAAATATTCACTTTCAGCCTGCAGTATCCAAAAATACTTTTCCCGGGGAAAACACAATATACCGACGGTCCTGAACCAAAAGGAATCAAAATCACAAGAATTGTCAATTCAATAAATCCATTTAACTGGATAACAACCGGTTTGAAGATTAAGAAAGCCATGCCGGATATTCTGCTAATCAGGTACTGGCTGCCATTCATGGGCCCTTGCTTTGGGACAATTGCAAGGATCGCCCGATCGAACAGGCATACGTCAGTGATATGTATTTTTGATAATGTGATCCCTCACGAAAAGAGAGCCGGCGACAAAATTCTTACCAGGTACTTTACAAACAGTATTGATGGTGCCATAGTTATGTCTCAATCTGTCATGAACGAGCTGAGAACTTTCAGGGAAAAGATTCCTGTAAAACTTTCTCCGCATCCTTTATTCGACAATTATGGTTCCCTTGTTGGTAGAAATGAGGCACTGTCAGCCCTGAACCTCGATCGCGATCATTCCTATTTGCTTTTTTTCGGTTTCATCAGAGCTTATAAGGGACTTGATCTGCTGATTGAAGCCTTTTCAGACAGCAGACTGAGAAACAGGAGTTTAAAACTTATTGTAGCAGGGGAATTCTATGAAGACGATACGCCATACAGGGATCTTGTTAAAAAGTTTGAACTGGGAAACGACATAAACTTTTTTGATCATTTTATAAAAGACAATGAGGTTCCTCTTTTTTTCAGCGCAGCCGACATGGTTGTTCAACCTTATCGGAGTGCAACACAGAGCGGTGTGACACAAATTGCATACTATTTTGAAAAGCCAATGCTGGTGACAGATGTTGGCGGTCTGAAAGAAATTGTCCCCGATGGAAAATGCGGGTATGTTGTAAAACCTGAACCTGAACTTATTTCGGAAGCCATAATTGACTTTTATGATAAAGGCAGGAATGAGCAGTTTACGGAAGGAGTGAGGCAGGAAAAGGAAAAATTTTCGTGGGATAAGATGACAGCGGCGATAATTGATGTCTATAACAGATGCTCTCACTGACCTTCACCCCGGAGGAAGAAACTAATACATTGTTTTTCATTTATATATGACATACAACGGCGTGTTGAAAAAATTGAGAAACCGTCAAAAGAATAGCTTTTTAATAAAGGTTAAAAAAAATTGCCATATTAGGCTTTAACTTTGCGTGCTTTGCGTCTCCTTAGCGAGCTCTGCGGTTAATTTAATTGTTTTCGGCATCCTATTAGAAGGAGTGAGGCAAAAAAAAAAGAAGTGAATTAATATGATCAGATATTCACTTTATCTTTAATCAGATAACTGTTTCGTTCCGATGAATTCCTGTTAATCAGTTCCCCCAGGAACCCGGTAAGAAAAAGCAATGATCCTATTATCATCACCGTAAGTGCTATGAAAAAGAAAGGACTGGTTGTGACAAGGGGAGCCCTGCTGTGATGCGAAATAAAGACCAGTTTCCTGATGCCTAAATAACCTGCCATTGTGAATCCAATCAGGAACATCAGGGTACCCAGGGAGCCAAAAAGATGCATGGGATTTTTACCGAAGCGGGTTATAAAGCCTATGGTCAGAAGATCGAGATAGCCTTTTATGAATCTGTCAATACCATATTTTGTAACTCCGTATTTCCTTGCCCGGTGCTCAACAATTTTCTCGCCGATCTTCCTGAATCCTGCTTCTTTTGCAAGCATAGGAATGTACCTGTGCATCTCTCCGAAAACCTCTATACTCTTAACAACCTCGTGCCGGTATGCTTTTAGTCCGCAGTTAAAATCATGAAGTTTTATCCCTGATGCCCATCTTGCAGTTCCATTGTATAACTTGCTCGTGAATCGCTTCACAAAAGGATCATATCTTTTCTTTTTCCATCCTGAAACAAGATCAAATCCGTCATTCATAATCATCCTGTACAGTTCCGGTATTTCATCCGGACTGTCCTGGAGATCTGAGTCCATTGTAATAACCACCTCTCCTGAAGCTTCGTCAAAACCAGTATAAAGTGCGGCAGCTTTCCCGTAGTGCCTTCGGAACCGGCAGCCCCTGACAAATTTGTTTTTTACGGCCATTGATGCAATCTTTTCCCAAGAAGAATCAGCCGATCCATCATCGATAAAGATTATCTCATATGACAGTCCTTCATTAGTGCATACCTTTTCAATCCATTCAGTCAGTTCCTGAATCGATTCCTCTTCATTGAATACAGGTATTACCAGTGAAAGGTCCATCTGAATCGTATTCAGCTTAGTTTGCCGGGGCGTCAATAAGCGGGTTGCCTTCTTTCTTGATGAATATGCTGACCAGAAGTGAATAAATCACTCCGGCAATCATAGAGCCAAAAATACTGATAAGAGCTATTACAGGCGGTTTCATAAGCTTTGTCGTGACTGCCATTCCTGTATCAATAGCGGTCTGAGGCATACCTCTTTTCACCATGGCATCTTCCGACATTGCCAGCGATTTGCCAACCAGTCCCGGATCAATAACTGCGTAAAGAATGTAAGTATACAAAGCCATTATTATTGCAAAGTATAAAAATATAACCACGCCGGCTCCAACAGACTGGCCGTATGTTATCTGGCCGTGCATATTATTATCACGGTAGGATTTCAATAGAAAAAAGAGAATAGTTATTTGAATGGGTATATTAATATATCCTGCATTTTTGTTCAGAGTAAGGTCAAGAAAATACATTATCAGCGACACAGCAATTCCTGCCAGCGCTAAAATCAGGCCGTTTGTCAGATTAGCTTTCCAGACATTAACTTTTTCTTCCATGATGTAAATTTTTTGATTCTATAGTCAGGTTAATTTATTAACAAATATAATGCAAAAATATCTGACCATCGTTGATGTTAAATAAATTGGATTATTTATTTTGCAGGCTTCTTAAATAATCTTACTTTTGCGCGGGGTAAGTCTTATACGACCAGCTCCTGCTGAACTCCCCCAGGATCGGAAGGTAGCAAGGGCAGGCAGTTGTAGCGGTGCGATATAAGTAGCTTACCCTTTTTTTATTTATTTGCAGAGATATTGGTTTAATAAACTTTTGTAAGACTTAGTGCTAACCTTTGTTTCCTTAGTGGTAAAAAATTAATTCATATTAACCACCAACCTGACTGCCGGTACGCAGGGAAACACAAAGTAATAATCAAAGGAACACAAAGTTTTACACTAAGGTGCGCTATACAGACGACAATGCTTATCCGCATTTACAACGAGAATCCAAATCCCAGGCATATCAGGCAAATAGTTGATCTGCTTGAAAATGGCGGCATTATAATTTACCCCACTGATACCGTATATGCAATGGGATGTGATATCCTGGCAACAAAATCAATCGATAAGATCGCCCGTTTTAAGGGATTAAACCCAAGCAACCCGGAACTCTCTCTCATATTTCACGATATGAGTCAGCTTTCAGAGTATACAATTATAAGGGACAATACAATATTCAAACTTCTCAAAAGGAATCTGCCTGGTCCTTTTACATTTATTGTGAAGGCAAATAACCAGATTCCAAAACTGTTTAAGAATAAGAAGAAGACAGTCGGTATAAGGATTCCCGATAGTGATATTGTCCTCGAACTTGTAAGGGAACTGGGTCGTCCGATAATAACCACATCAATACATGACCCTGACACAGTAATAGAGTATACAACCGACCCTGAGCTAATTTATGAAAAGTACCGTGATTTTGCCGATGCAGTTATTGACGGTGGTTTTGGAAGAAACGAAGCATCCACAATTGTTGATTGTACCGGTGACGAGATAGAAGTATTAAGACAGGGTCTTGGCGTCCTTGAGTTATGAAAGTCAATGCCTGTAAAAACTTTTGCTGAAAAGAATCATAACAGTAATAAGCTCGAGCCTTCCCAGTAGCATCATCGCCGAAAGAAACCATTTACCTGCCACCGGCAGAGCTGAATAATTTGTAAACGGGCCAAATGTTCCGAGTCCGGGGCCTATGTTTCCAAGCATCGAAGCGGATGTACTGAACGAAGTGATTATATCATATCCCATAAATGAAGAACAAATGAACCCAGGCACATTACAAGTAAATACAATGTAATGAATACAAGCAGGTTATATATATTATTCTGGGGTATTACCCTGTTGTCAAGACGCACAGGAACAATGGCATTGGGGTGAATCAGCTTTTTTAGTTCCTGACGGTTGTTTTTCGTAACAAGAAGCAGCCTGACAATTTTAATACCTCCACTGGTCGATCCTGCAGTTCCTCCCGTAAACATCAGTATAAAAAAGATTATCAGAATAATACTTCCCCACAAATTATGGTCCTGCGTATAAAACCCTGTTGTGGTTATTATGGAAATTACATGAAAAGCTCCGTCAAGCAAAGCTTTGCCGAAAGAAAAACCTGATTTGAAGTAAAGAATCAACGAGACTAGCAGGATAAAAATGAGGCATAACAGGGAGTAAAAAACAAACTCATTGTTGCCGGTTATCTTTCTGAAGTTACCCTTTATACCGAAATAGATCAGGGTCATATTTGTGCCTGCAATGAACATGAAGATTGTCATTACAATCATTATATAAGGAGTGGAAAAGGCAGCTATTCCATTATTGCGGGTGGAGAAACCTCCGGTCGATAATGTTGAAAATGAATGGCAAACTGCATCAAATAATGACATTCCTCCAAGAGACAGCGAAATGACTTCGGTGAGTGTGAGCAGGCAATAGATACCAACAAGACGTATTGCTACATCTTTTATCCTGGGATGAATCTTATCTGTTGGCTGTCCTGAAAATTCAACAGCCGCAATCTGTAGATTAAAGGATTTTAAAACAGGAATGACAGAAAGTGAGATAAAGATGATGCCAATTCCTCCAATCCACTGGGTCAGACTTCTCCAGAAGAGGATCCCATGAGGCATAGATTCAACATTTGTTAGAATTGTCGCGCCGGTGGTTGTAAAGCCTGACATTGATTCGAAGAAAGCATCGCAAAAGCTGTTTATTGAGCCGCTGATAAGAAATGGTAAAGTTCCGAACAGGCTGAAGAGCAGCCATATTCCTGAAATAATTATATATCCTTCCTTATTTCCATAAATTTTCTCCTCATTGCGTAGAGGTGTAAAAACCAGTACGCCTGTAACAAAAGTAATAAGCGAGGAATAGCAAAAAGAAGCCGCTGCCTGTTCATGGTATAAAAATGAAACCCCTGCAGAGACCAGCATGAACAAACCTTCAACAATGAGCACCAGGCTGAACGCCCTTGCTATTATCCTGAAGTTGATCATAGACGACTAGGTAAAAAATTTAGATATCTTCTCGTAGGCTGACGGCAGTGTAAAAACCACGATCTTGTCGTTGGCATTAATTATTGTATCACCCGTTGCAATGAATGGCACCCCGTCCCTGGTTCCTCCTCCGACTATTGCGTCTTTCGGAAAATCAATGCTGCGCAGGGTTCCTTTGGTTATTTTTGAATTTGCCGGTACGTTGAATTCGATAACTTCTGCATCGGTACCAGTCATATATTTGACCTGCGTCACATTAGGATTTGTCGTATGTCTGAAAATCCTGCTTGCAGCTGATATTTTTTTATTTATTATTGTGTCGATTCCTGTATTCTCAGCAAGATTTATAAACTCCATGTTTTCAACCTCGGCGATGGTCTTTTTTACACCCATTCTTTTCGCCAGAAGACACGAAAGAATATTTGTTTCAGAATTTCCCGTAACTGCTACGAAGGCATCCATTTCTGTTATACCTTCCTGTTCAAGCAGATCAACATTTCTTCCATCTCCGTTGATTATAAGGGTATTGTCGAGGATTTCAGCAAGTTCACTGCACTTTTTAATATTTGAATCAATAAGTTTTACATCGCAGGTTTTTTGTAGGTATAATGCAATATGTTTACCGTATCCTGCTGCCTCCCAGTATCAAAATGTTTTTGGCTTCAAAATTTTCCTTTCCTGATGTTTTCATCATCTCATCAATCCCTTCGTGTAGTTGAGATTACATAGACCATATCTCCTAACTGGAAATGTTCATTCCCTCTCGGGATAATAGTTATGGCATTTCTTTTGATTGCAACTGCCCTGTACTTATCTGTTCTCTGAGTGGCAGAGATCTCCTGAAGACTTTTGTTTAAGACAGGAGCATTTTCTTCAAGTTTCTGAACGTACATGGCCAGTTTTCCTCCTGAAAATTCCATGAATTCGCTTGACCCTGTTTCATGAAGCAGACCCGAGAACCTCACGTGCGGCAATAAGTTCAGGATAAATAAGGGAGTCCACTCCAATCGATTTGAAAAAATCCACAGTCGATGGTTCCAGATAGTCGAGATTATCAATCCTGGCTATTGTTTTGACAGCTCCGAATCTTTTAGCAAGGATAGCTGCAGTTATATTGGTATCTTCGAAATGTGTCACTGCAATAAAAAGTTCTGTCTTTTTTACTCAGGGCATCCTGCAGAATTTTTACTGATGTGGCAGATCCTTCATAGGTCAAAACATCAAGAGAACTGTCAATGGGTTTAAGCCGGCACACTTCAGGATCAATCAGAATAATTTCATGATTTTCATTCGATAGCAGTTTTGCAAGATGTGTGCCAACTTCTCCGGCTCCGGCAATTATTATTCTCATTGAAATTTTTTTTGAAAAAACATGACAAAATAATAGATAAATCCCTTAATACTCAAGTTTTTTAAGAATTTTATTTAGAGGCAAGTCATAACTGAGTAATAAATGCTCCTGACTTTCCTACAATATGGATTCTGCTACTATCGGCAATGGCAGGATATTGCGGGATCCGAAAATTTGTTTTCGCTTTTGATGAAACAATTCACCCAGGGGCAAAGCGGCCGAAGCGG
>CAVVGP010000124.1:0-24682 GCA_963747625.1 uncultured Bacteroidales bacterium
CTGCCGCAGCATCAGCGCCGGCGACGACGTCGACGTGCTGGAGATCGACGGCGCCAGCAACCGCGGCATCGACGAGATCCGCCAGTTGCGGCAGAACGTCAACGTGCGGCCGAGCCGGTGCGCGATTCAAGATCTACATCATCGACGAAGTCCACATGCTCACCCGCGAGGCCTTCAACGCCCTGCTGAAGACGCTGGAGGAGCCGCCGGAGCACGTGAAGTTCATCTTCTGCACGACCGGAAGCGACGAAGATCCCCATCACGATCCTCTCCCGCTGCCAGCGCTTCGATTTCGCCGGCATCTCCACCCGGGCGATCTTCGAGCGGCTGCGGCAGATCGTCGCGGCCGAAGGGGTCGAGGCCGAGCCCGAGGCCCTGGAGACTGCTCGCCCGGCGGGCGGCCGGCTCGATGCGCGACAGCCAGTCGCTGCTGGAGCAACTGCTCGTCCTTCGCCCCGGAGCGGATCACCGTGGCCGACGTCCACGGCATGCTGGGGACCGCCGGCGACGAGAGCCTGGCGGCCATGGTCGAGCACCTGGTCGACCGCGACGCGGCCGCCGCCCTGGCCGAATTGGACGCCGCCGTGGGCGAGGGCGTCGACGTGGCCAATTCATCGAGCAACTGTTCGGCTATTTCCGCGATTGCATGGCGGCCGCGGCCGGCTGCGCGGCCGACGCCTTCCTCTACGCCTCCGGCGGCAGCAGCCAGCAGGTGGCCGAGGCCGGGCAAGCGGCTGGGCCTGCAAACCATCCTGGCGGCCATGCAGATCCTCGATCAGACGCTCGCCCGGCTGCGCTACAGCACGCAGGGCCGCATCCTGGCGGAGTTGGCCTTGGTGCGGATCTGCAAGTTGGAGGAACTGGACGAGATGTCGGCGCTGGATCGGCCCAGTTGCAGTCGGCGGCCGGCGGCGGGCCGCCGCGCGCGGTCGCCGGCATCGGCAGCCGGCCGCCGGCCACGTCCGGCCGAGCGCCTGCGGCTGCAGTAAAAAAAAACGTTGAACCGGCCGCCGACCCCGCCGGAAGTGCGACCGCAGCCGACCGCGCCCCCGGCCCGCCGGTCCCGCTGAGCGGCCAGACAGTGCCGCGGAAATCTGGAGCCGGGCCTTGGAAAGACTCTCCGGCATGGTCGTCGAGCAGGCCAGCGATTCGACCGCGTCGAGATCGTGCCGCCGACCGCCTGGTGGTCTCGTTCAAGCCGGCGTATGCCGTGGCCAAGTCGCGTGCCAGCGGCCGGAGCAGGTGGTGCGGTTCGAGCAGGCGTTGGCGGAGTGACCGGCCAGCGGGTGGCGTGGAATTCACTGTGCTCGAGGAGCCGCCGCCGAGGCGGCGCCGGCCGAGCGGGTCGTCCCGCCCAGCAGCGGCTTCGGAGGCGGCCAAGAACCCCCTGGTCCGCCGTGCGGGCGAGCTTTCGGGGCCAGCCGCTGCGGGTGGAAGAGACGCATGAATAACGAGCGGGAAGGCGGAGGCGGCAGCGAAGGCAGGTCGCCGATCGCAATCACCCCAGTCGTCTTAGCGATCAAGGAGTCGATCATGTTCAAAGGGCTTGTCCAACTCGGCGCCCTGCTGAAGCAGGCGCAGCAGATCGGCGGGCAGATGGAAAAGCTCACCGAGGAGATGAAGAGCCGCCGCACGACCGGCACGGCCGGCGGCGGAATGGTCGAAGTCGAGATCAACGGCCTGCTGGAAGTGCTCCGCTGCCGCATCGATCCGCAGCTCGTCGCCCAGGGCGACCGCGAGCTGATCGAGGACCTGCTCGTGGCGGCGATGAACCAGGCCGTGGCCAAGGCGCAAGCAACTCCACGCCGAGGCCCTGAAGGACCTGACCGGCGGCCTGCAACTGCCCGGCCTCCAGGAGGCCCTGGAGAAGCTCGCCGGCGCCGGCCGACGAGGAGCCGCAAGGGGAATGAACGCCATGTCCGAACTGACCCGCTCCGTCACCGAATTGATCGACGAGTTCGCCAAGATGCCCGGCATCGGCAAGAAGTCGGCCGAGCGGCTGGCCTACTACATCTTGCGGGTCAGCCGCGACGAGGCCCTGGCCCTGGCCGATGCGATCCGCAACGTCAAGGAAAATGTGCGCTATTGCCGCAATTGTTACAACTTGGCGGAAGAGGAGGAGTGCGAGATCTGCCGCGACCCGCGCCGCGAGCAGGACTGCTCTGCGTGGTCGAGCAGCCGCGGGACCTGATGGCCCTGGAGCAGGCGGGCATCTATCGCGGCCTGTATCACGTGCTGCTGGGACGGATGCCCCGCTGGAAGGGATCGGGCCGGAGCAATTGACCATCGACGCCCTGGTCGAGCGGGTCCGCGGCGGTACGTTCCGCGAAGTCATCATGGCCACCAATCCGACCGTCGAAGGCGACGGCACGGCCCTGTACATTTCCAACCTGCTGGGCGATTTTCCGGTGCGCATCACCCGCTTGGCGCGTGGAATTACCACGGGCAGCATGCTAGAATTTGCTAACAAGGAAATCCTGGCCGACGCCCTATCCGGCCGCCAGGAATTTCTGACTAGCGGTGTATGACGATCGTTCCAGCTATGCGACTTTCTTTCGGTCAAGACCTGCGGATGGTGCAGAAGCAGGTGCTGGCGCCGCGGATGATCCAGTCGATGGAGATTCTGCAGTTGCCCATCCTGGCCCTGCAGGAGCGGATCGAGCAGGAGATCGAGGAGAACCCGGTGCTCGATCTGCGGGAGGAGGACCCGGACCTGCCGGCGGAGGCGGCCGAAGGGCGAGCGGCCGAGGCCCCCGACGCCCCCACCGAGGAAGAGCGCGAACTGGTCATCGACGAGACGCACAGCAACGAGGACGACTTCGAGCGGCTGATGAAGATGGACGAGGAGTGGCCCGACCATTTCGAGGAGCAGCACCCGGCCCTCGCGGGCCGAGGTGGAAGAGGCCGGCGAGCGGAAGCTCGACGCCATGGCCAACATGGTGGCCCGGCCGCAATCGCTGCAGGACTATCTCCGCGATCAGTTGGGCTGGTTCGAGCTCGAGCCGGCGTTGCGGGCGATGGCCGAGCGGATCATCTACAACCTCGACACCAACGGCTACCTGCAAGGCCGCCTGATGGGACCCAACCCGACCAAGGATCTGGGAGAAAGCCAAAAAAGAAGATTAGCGGATTTGTCATGCAGGGAACGGTTGTGTCCGTCACCTACATGGCAAACCTGTACGATAAAAGCTGATAAATTATTTTTGCAGCAATAAAATCGGGAGATTTATTCGTTCCTGAAGGACATAATTCAACCACATCGAATCCTACTAAATTCCTTTTCTTTATTACTTCCCTCATAAAATGCATAAGTTCAAAATATGGGGGCCCCCCCGGTTCAGGTGTTCCGGTTGATGGCATTATAGAAGGATCGAAAACATCAAGATCAATAGTGATATAGACATTTCCCGTAAGTTTTTCCAGTGCTTTTGCGTACAGATTCTTATCATAATAAAGCTCGTGTGAGAAAAATATCCTTTCTTTTTCAACATAGGGCAACTCTTCTGCCGACATGCTTCTTACCCCTACCTGCACTATAGGAGCATATTCGCGTGCCCTTGCCATAGCACATGCGTGATTGAATTTAGATCCTTCATAAATCTGTCGAAGATCAGCATGAGCATCTAGCTGAAGAATTGAAATATTTTCAAAATATTCTGAAAAAGCTTTTACAGATCCGATAGAGACTGAATGGTTTCCACCGATTATCACAGGAAATTTGTTCTCCGACAAAAGGAATAATATCTTGTCATGCACAGCTTCAACAAGTGCTTCCGGTGTTTCTTTCTCTAAAACAGGCGCGATCGTGTTTATCCCTTTAAGATGTGCTTCGGATGAAGTTTCGATATCGTAGAATTCAAGATTTACTGAAGCCTCAAGAATTGCATCAGGTCCCTTATCGGCTCCTTTCATCCAGGTGCTTGTCTCATCATAAGGTACCGGAACAATTATTATGCCCGCCTCTGAATAATTATAAACAACCTCATTACCTCCAAAATTCATGGTTTCTGTGATTTATTTCCGCAAGGTACAGATATCTGTATCTCATTTTTTTTGGCACTTTGGTGTTTTGCATTGTGATCATTTGCGATCAAATAATTATTTTACAGTAAGTTACACAAAATGTCGATAGCTATCGGGATCGCAAAGGTGCACTAATTGTTTTCAGAACAAACTTTAATTTCTATGATTTGGTCTTTGGTTTAGGTATTGCTTTTTTCTTTTTCTTTTCAACAACAGGGTCCTCTGGCTTGTCAGTTTCCTCCGTGGCAGGTTCTGTATTTTCAGGTTTCTCCTTGACAAGAAGGTTCAGATTATGAAGGATATTATACCACTGTGCCACTTTTTTTATGTCGCTGGTATACACTTTGTCTTTTGAGTATTCAGGAAGTATTCCCTCAAACCACTCTTTTAGTTTTGCTGTGTCAGTTTTTGAATCGATAGCGGGACCGCCATTCTCCTTTTCGTAAATAAGGTCAAAAACTTTCCCCAGAGGCATATCCTCTTTATCAGTAAAGATAGCAATATCCTCCAGCGAGCTGACTTTTGCTGAGCCATAAGCACTGCTTCTTTTTTTGTTTCAAGGTGTTCCACTATTATTGCATTTTTCCCCTGGGCTATAAATTTAAAAAGCCCCGATTCGCCTGAAATTGCGAGAATATCTTTTAATATCATCTCTTAATTATTTAATGTACAAATTTAATTTTAGAATTGTAAAGTCCGTTTTTATAATCAATATTTTTAAAAATTTCTCCTGTCAGTTTATATTTCGTTCTTTTTTAATCTTTTCATATGCCTCATTAACCATTGTAAATTTCTCATCTGCAGATTTTCTTATATCATCTCCAAGATGGCTGACTTTATCGGGATGGTATTTCATTGCCATTCTTCTGTAAGCTTTTTTGACCTCTTCATTTGAAGAAGATGGATCAATTTCAAGTATTTTATAAGAAGAATCTGTTTCAGGAATAAACATATTCTTAATTGACAAAAAATCTCCTGAAATAACCCCCAGGTAAGACGAAATCTTTTCAATAATCTGAATCTCAGAAGGTTCAATCATACCATCTGCCAGCGAAATATTAAATAAAAGGTGTAACAACTGCAATCTGGAGGAATAATCCATATTTTCTTTTATCTGTATACAAACATCCCTGACCGGGATTTCCTGTTTAAGAATATCTTTTAATGTGAGCAGTGCGTGTTTAGCAGAATCCTGTCCAAATTGTCTGACAAAGAACTGCTTAACATAGTCAAGTTCAGATCTGACAATCTTTCCGTCAGCTTTCATAACTGCTGCAACAAGCACAAGCAGGCTCATTCCGAAATCTCCCTGGCTTGTTCTGGCAGTTCCGGTTGTATAGGTCGAAGTATGAACGGTAGTGCTGTCTATCATAGAGCCTACCAGGAAACCCAGCAAGCCTCCTATCGGCCCTCCCATTAGCAAAACCAAGTCCTCCTCCAAGCCATTTTCCAAAAATTCCCATATTCAGATTTGAGTATTAATAAATTTCAAAATATCATTATGGATCTTCAGGATGGCAGGAATGATCATATCATTTTCGGAGTTATTGATTATATAATCAGATAGTTTTTTCCGTGTTTTATCGTCCATCTGGTTCCTCATCCTTTCCATAACCTGTTCCCTTGAAAGCTTATTTCTATGAATGACTCTGTTAACTCTCTGTTCCATCGGTGCTGCAACTGTAGCTATCCTGTCCACAAATTTTGAGCCGCCGCTCTCAAAAAGAATTGCTGCCTCCATAATCACATATGGAGCTGTCTGATGTGATGCCCATTTAATGAAGCGCTCAAATACTGCAGGATGAACCAGTGAATTTACTTTTTCAAGAACGCTGACATTATTAAAGATAATTGAAGCCAGTTCCATCCGGTCAAGACTTCCGCCGGAATAAAGATCTTTACCTGCCAATGATTTGATCCCATTTATTATAATATCGTCATTTTCCATTATCTCCCTGGCTTCCCGGTCGGCAGAAAAGACAGGTATGCCAAGTACATTAAAACCCTGCATACTGATGTTTTACCGCTTCCGATACCTCCTGTAATACCCAGCTTAAACACTGACTTTTTTCCTGTTGTCATTTAAATACCTAGTGGATAAGAAGTCATCAATTCTTAATACTATCAGGCTTTCCTCCGGGAATAGAAGATGAACCGGCATCCACCTTATCAAGCTTAAAAAAGAGGGTGTCAGGTTTAATTGAGGTTATCTCACATCCCGATCGCACCTGTACATTCAGACTTTTTGTAAGTCCTGATGTCACAATAAAATAATTTAAAGCCTTATCCCCGGGATCTCTTTTGTAATTAACTTTAGAAAGATCAATAATCAGCGGATCTTTTTTACCTGAAATTTTAAGTTTCAGATCGAATAACCCGGGCCTTTAAGAAAAAGATTCACTTCAGGTGATTGTTCTTCATTTATAGTCCTCTCTTTGGGAATATTGGTAAACTTTAACGGATATTTTATTCCGGCTTCAAATTCTTTTCCGAGTGAATTAAGATACCAGAAAATAAAGGAGAGAAAAAGGAAGAAAGCAAAAGCAGCAATATCCTTTTTAATCACTTTTACTCCCTTCTTCATAAGGTTTTCTGTCCGTATCCCATTTTCCTCTTTCACAAAAGGGCTAATGTAAAGAATTAGGTTATTATTCGTCTGCAGAAGGATCTTTTAACAGAGCGTTTTTGTCAACTTTAAGTCTGACATCTCCCCCAACATCAATAGTGCAATAAGTTATCCTTCACTTCATATCACTTTCCCATATATTCCTCCGGTGGTTATAACTTTATCACCCTTTTTCAGGGAGCTCCTGTAGTGTGTTCATTTCCTTCTGCTTTTTCATCTGTGGTCTGATCATGAAAAAGTAAAAAACAACAAAAACAAGAATAAGAGGAAGGAAAGTCACCAGCGGGTTGGTCTGACCGCCTGCTCCGGCAGGCTGTCCCATCAAATACAAATAAGCAAAATTGGTCATTGTTTCAAATATTAATTATTAATTGTTATTTATCAGAAGTTACTACTTCTGCAGTAATTTTTAATAATACGACAGGTTTTGAAGCATTCGATTTTACGGTAATGGTTTTTGTCTGCATTCCGTTTCTTCCGGAAGTGTCAAAAACGACTTCAAGATTACCGCTTGCTCCAGGGGAAATTGGTTTTGTATCATATTTGGGAACTGTACATCCGCATGATGTTGTAGCCGAAGAGATAATAAGGTTATCCGTTCCTTTATTGTCGAATGTAAATGTATAACTGACCTTTTCTCCTTCTGTAACTTTTCCGAAATCATGCTGATATTCCCTGAAGATTATCACACTCTTTCCGTTGCTGTTCGATTTTGAAGCGGAAGCAGCTGAATTTTGCCCTCTTCCGCTGTTGCAGCCTGAAGCAACTATTGCTGACAGCACAAAAGATATTAATATATCTTCTTCATGATATTGTAATATTTATAACTTATTAATTTTCTTCTGTTAAAGAATCACCAACAAGCCCTCTGCCATACTTGTTAAACAAGCCCTCTTCGCGGATTTCTTTTACAATATTATCCAGGATTCCGTTGACAAAGGTACTGCTTTTTGAGGTACAATAGTATTTGGCAATCTCAATGTATTCATTAAGAGTGACCTTCACAGGTATTTCCGGGAATTCAAGTATTTCAGTTATTGCAAGTGTGCATCACAAGAATATCCATAAGGGCAATTCTGTCAACCTCCCAGTTGGTTGTATTTTTATCAATAAGTTCAGAACATTTTTTTGAATGAAGGATTGCTTTTCTAAATAATATTTTCACAAATTCCTCATCCTCATCGTTCTTGAACAGAGGCATGAGTTTAGTTTTTTCTCCTGAATCGGTTTTAAATTTTTTAAGTGTTTTTTCAAGCATGGATGAAATATATTCCATATCATCATTCCAGTATATGCTCTGTTCTTCAAGATTTGAAAGGAGATCCTCAGAATTTGAAAAAAGTTCTGTTATAAGCCTGATAATAAATTTTTTATCAGATAAATATGTATTAGTATCCGACTTCATGTATTCATAATATACCTCCCATACAATCATTTTGTTGTACAACAGACGGGGTATATGCGAATTATTTACCCAGGAAAGTTTTTTAGATGACACATAAGCATTGAACTCAGTGTTTTTTCTGAGCTGGGCAACCACCTGGTTATCAATGAACCTTCTCCTCGGATTAAGATCTTCGTGAGATGGCATTCTTTTCTGAAGAGCGAAATCGATCTTTTCGCCGGCAATCTCAGCAACTTCAAGAACGAGCAGCAACAGATAATGATACAAATCATAACTTTTGCCAATGCTGAACATCAGCTCTGTCTCTGCCTGTGCAAGATTTTCATCTTCCCTGCGGTTAAAAGCATAAAGAGCCATCAGGGCTTTAATACGTAATAATCTTCTGCTTATCATCTATAAAGAACCTCAAATTTCCGCTGCAAAAATACTCTTTTTCCCTTACCCTCAAAACAACTTTGTCAAAATTAAGGACAAATAATATGTCAGGTTTTGATTTGATAAAATATTTATTACATTTGACAATATAAAATAAAACCCTAACACTAACTGACTTAGAAATGGAAGAAGAAGCCGGAATACAGGAAGTCATAAACGGGCATGATGAAAAAATCATAAAAGAAGAAATTTTCACCAAGGTGGTACGTGCCGGAAAAAGAACCTATTTTTTTGATGTAAAAGCTACAAGGAAAGATGATTATTATCTGACCATTACTGAAAGCAAAAAACGTTTAGGCAAAGAAGGAAAAGTGTTTTACGAAAAGCATAAAATCTTCCTTTATAAAGAAGATTTTGAAAAGTTTTCGGAAGGGCTTAAAGATGCTGTTACATATATCGGTAACGGCAAAGATGAGACAATTGCCTCAGAACCAACATCTTTTGCTGAAATTAGTAATGAAAAAACTTCTCTTGCAGCAGAAGAATTCACAAATGTCGAGTTTGATGACCTTGGCAAAAAGTGAAAAGGATTATTTAAATGTCTGATTATATACTACTTATTCTGGGGATCATAATTATGATCATTGGGATAATAGGTTGCCTGGTCCCGGTTTTACCAGGACCTGCTTTAAGTTACATTGGATTGATATTCCTGCAGCTTACAAGATTCGGTCAGTTTTCCAATCCAACATTGATTATACTTGGTGCAGTAACTGTTATAGTCACAGTTACCGATTTCGTTGTCCCGGTGTGGGGAACAAAAAAATTTGGCGGTTCAAAATACGGTACCCGTGGAGCGACTGTGGGTTTAATAGTAGGATTTTTTCTGGGCCCCCTTGGCATAATTTTAGGTCCTTTAATCGGTGCGTTTGTCGGGGAGATGATATTCAAGGATGATATGAGTTATGCATTTAAGGCAGGCGTTCGGAAGTCTGCTGAGTTTTCTTACAGGCATAGGACTTAAGCTTGCTGCTTCTTTTGTAATGACATTTTACTTTATGAAGGAGCTTATTTCATAGGACTCCATGCCCGTTGATGAAGTATCAGAACTAATGGTTTCTGATGCAGAATAAAACAATCATTTTTCCCGCTTTTGCTTCAACGCCTTTCCTTGGGCTAAAAAATCCCAAGCGTGGCAACCATTACTGCCTTAATAGTATGAAGCCGTTTTCTGCTTCACCAAAAACAATCGAATGTTTTGATTCAAAGACATCTTCCGTAACTTCCATACCATCAAGACCAAACTTTTTAAAGATCTCCTCCCCGACTTTTGTTTCCCTGTTATGGAATGCGGGAAGACAGTGAAGAAACTTAACTGACTGATTTCCCGTTTTTTCAATTACCTTCATATTTACCTGGAAAGGTTTTAATAACCTGATCCTTTCTTCCCAAACTGAATCAGGCTCACCCATAGACACCCATACATCGGTATACAGAAAATCTGCACCTTTGACTGCATCATCGACATTTTCTGTAATATTGATCTTTGCACCGGTTTCTTTTGCAATTGCCCTGCATTTTTCCACCAGTTCTTCTGATGGCTGATATTCTTTTGGAGCTGCAATTCTGAAATCAATTCCCATCTTAGCAGAGCCAACCATAAGTGAATTACCCATATTGTACCTGGCATCACCCAGATAGCAAAAAACATCTTTTTAAAAGGCTTGTCAGAATGTTCTCTCATTGTAAGGAAATCGGCAAGGATCTGAGTCGGATGAAATTCATTGGTCAATCCATTCCAAACAGGTACTCCTGCATATCGGGCAAGCTCCTCAACTATATCCTGACCAAAACCACGATATTCAATCCCGTCATACATACTTCCAAGAACCCTGGCAGTATCTTTCATCGATTCTTTTTGTCCAATCTGTGATCCGGTAGGCCCAAGATATGTACGTGTGGCACCCTGGTCAAAAGCCGCAACTTCAAAAGCACATCTTGTGCGTGTTGATGCTTTTTCAAAAATAAGTGCAATATTTTTCCCTTTAAGATACTGTTTCTCGTTTCCGTATGTTTTGTTTCTTTAAGCTTTGCAGCCAGATCGAGGAGATAGTTAATCTCTTCCGGAGTAAAATCAAGCAATTTAAGGAAATTACGGTTGTGAAGGTTTAGCGACATCGTTATAATTATTTAAGATAAAAGACAAAAGTAAAAAGATAAAAGTAAAGATAAAAACGAAAATACTGAGATGCCTGAATGACAGAACTGGATTGGAGCGGAGTCACGCGAAGCCATATCGCGCGAAACGGGAATAACAGGGATTTCAGAAAGCAATCACTATCTCCGGTCATCTTCATATTCCATTGTAATCTTTGATCCATATTTTTTATCAGCCAGCTTAAAAGCTTCAGTTATAACGCTTTTTTTGCCTCCATTTTTAATAAAACTCAGACATGCCTCTATCTTTGGAGCCATACTTCCCTTAGCAAACTGGCCTTCGTTTAGGTATTTCAGAGTATCATGATAGTTCAGAAATTCCTTAATTTCCTGATCAGGCTTCTTATAATTGATGTAAATGTATGGTACATCGGTAAGAATATAAAATTCATCTGCACCAATCTGTGTTGCCAGAAGGGAAGATGCCAAGATCTTTGTCAATAACTGCTTCTGCAGGTCTTACATCTTTATTTTCATCAATATAAACAGGCACGCCGCCTCCTCCCGCTGCTATGACTATATTCCCTTTCCTGGCAAGATCTCTGATAATTGATTCATTCATCACACCTACAGGAACAGGAGAAGGAACAACCCTCCTGTACCCGCCCTGTGATTTGACCTCCTCTTTGAATATCCAGCCCTTTTTTAATGAAAGATCATCAGCCTGTTCCTTTGAATATATCTTACCGACTCTTTTCTGAGGGTCGGTGAAAGCCGGATCATTAATATCAACCAAAACCTGGGTAACAATGCAGATAACATTTTTAGTTATTCCATGTTTGTTCAGTACATTTCTGAACATCCTTTCAATCATATACCCTATTCCACCCTGAGAGTCGGCAACACATATATCGACAGGCATCTGGGCTATTCCGTACAACTGTTCACCGGCATCATTTCTCATCAGGATATTGCCAACCTGAGGTCCGTTTCCATGAGTTATAACAAGGTCATAACCTTCATTTATTAAAAAAATAAGATTTTCAAGAGTTTCCGTAGTATTTTGTTCCTGTTCATCAATAGTTCCTGCCTGATCGCCTCTTAACAGGGCATTCCCTCCCAGGGCAACAACGGCAAGTTTCTTTTCCATAGACTTTTTCTAAAAGATCACAAAAATATCAAAATTCGAAGAATTCCATATCAGAATGTAAAGAATGAATTATTAATCTTTATGATTTTCTGAAAACTGTATCTGAATAATCTCATAAATATCAACTATCAGAAATGAAGTTAAAAAAAAATACTACATTTACGAAATTCAAAATACTACCAGATAAGTGAGATTCAGCTATATATTGTTCATTGCAGTAATCGTCGCAATGACAGGTTTCTCCTGCAAGGAAAAAACCGGGAAATATATCAATCAGGGAGAGATCCATTATAACGTACAATTATATAGGTAATTTTGGTTCCTTGCCGAAAGAAGTTTTGCCAAAAAACCTTATTGTATCCTTTAAAGATAATAAAATTCTTATTCGAGATGATCTCTTCATTTGGCAATTCAGGAATACTAAACCTGGCTAATCCTGAAAAAGGAATCTTTGATACCTATTTTAGCCTTTTTACTTTAAAATATTTCTACCCGGTTAAACCAGGAGAACAGTTTCCGGGATTGGAAGCTATGAAAGGCATAGTAATCAAGAAAACTGCAAAAAACATCAACAATTTGCGGGTTCAATTGTAAAAATGCCGAGGTTACATTTCCGGCGAACAAGAACAAAGTATATGATATCTGGTACACCAAAGAAATTAATATAAAGAATCCGAATGCCGCAACTCCATTCAGCCAGATTGACGGAGTACTGATGAGTTTTTTCTTTTTCCTCGGGCCGGCCGAAGTCCATTTTGAAGCAGAAACAGTTTATAAAAAAGAAATACCGGATATGGCATTTGAAAGAAGAGAAAAATTTATGAAAGTATCGAGGGAGGAAATCGACAAGTTCATTAACAAAATGATAAGCTTGTAGGGATCAGGAATCAGGTATCAGGTATATAATTACAAAGCAAACTATAAAAACAGAAACCATTATTTCATCCTCTTATCAGCACATTTCTATCCTATATTCTCATAAGTCTTCATCAATTCCAAAATATCCTATACAAAAACAAAAACATTAATTACTTTTTGAGTAAGACTCAAAATTATTACCTTTGGGTTGCGTTTAAAAAACGAAAACTGTTTTGAAAAAACTTCACCGGAAAATGAATAAAGAGAAGGAAGATACAGGTAAAAAAAATACAAAAGCAACAAAAAGTTCAGTAAAGACCAAATCCTTCCTGACCGATGAGAGGATTAAATTTGTTTTCGGAATTCTTATTACTGGTTTTGCATTATATCTTCTGCTGGCTTGCGTTGCGTATCTGTTCTGGTGGAAAACTGACCTCAGTATTGCCGATTCCGATATAATTTCAGGACCCGATATTGCTGTTAAAAACTGGTCAGGAAAGGCGGTCATTTCCTTGCTAAAATGATTATCAATAATGGTTTTGGATTTGGCGCATTTTTTATTCCCCTGATTTTTGGCAGCGATCGGATTATACCTTCTCAGGTTTCCGAATATAAAACCCTTCAGGCTGATTGCCAAATTTGCGTTTGCAACAATTATTCTTTCACTTATTCTTGGGTTTATCTTCAGCAAATCAAATGATTACCTGGGCAGCGGACCTGGAGGTGCCCAGGGATATCATGTCATCAGGTGGATGAAAGCTTTCATGGGCATGATAGGAACCGGGGTTATTCTGACATTTATCACAATATCATACCTGGTTTTTGCACTGAGAGTCAAACCTGAATCATTTGGATTAAGTTGCCTTCATTTCTGAAATTAAGAAACATACCCGAAAGCCAAAAATTATTGAGACCCAGATACGTCCTTCTTAGATATGCAGAACCAGATTCATCGGTACCTGAGCAAATACCTCCACCGCCGATAAGCACATGAAAATGACAAGGTTGAGTTCGTAGTCAGAACTACGAAACAGTATGATGAGGAGGAGGATTAAAGATGAAGATTTTCCGGAAACAGTTCTAACAGGTTCAATAATAAGGGATTTTGATAATGACAGATATCTGAATTCCCCATATAGAAGATGTCCCTATTAATATAATTCGTCCTGAAGCAACTGATACTCTTCCCGATCATGAGGTTGATAAAATAATGGGAGACTATGACCCACGTCTTGATCTTTCGAGATATAAATTTCCTCCCGTTTCAATTCTGAAAGAACATAAATCAGAAAGTGCCTTTGATAATTCTGAAGTATTTGAGAACAAAGAAAATATTATTAAAACTCTCGGCGATCATAAGATCAGTATAAAAAGTATTTCAGCAACTGTCGGTCCTACGGTGACATTGTATGAAATAGTACCTGAACGTGGAGTGAGGCTGGCTCGGATAAAATCACTTGAAGATGATATTGCTCTTAACCTGTCTGCTTTGGGAATCAGAATTATTGCACCTATTCCGGGAAGGGGAACAGTCGGTATCGAAGTTCCCAATAAAAAACCCGAAATGGTTTCAATGCGATCGCTTATCACTTCAAAAGCTTTCCAGGAAACAAAATTTGATATTGCGCTGGCTCTGGGCAGAACAATTACAAATGAACCCTACATCGTCGATCTGACTAAAATGCCCCATCTGCTTGTTGCCGGAGCTACAGGCCAGGGAAAGTCAGTTGGGATAAATGCAATCATAACTTCAATATTTATACAAGAAACATCCGGCGGAAGTAAAATTTGTTCTTATTGATCCCAAAAGAGTAGAATTGCCTCTCTATATGAAAATTGAAAGGCATTTTCTTGCAAAACTTCCGGACGAAGAGGATGCAATAATCACTGATACACAGAAGGTAATTAAAACGCTCAATTCATTATGCATCGAGATGGACAACAGGCTGGAGCTTCTTAAAGCCGCTCAGTCACGCAATATTAAGGAGTATAATGAAAAATTCATTTCAAGGAAACTGAGTCCTGAAAAAGGACATAAGTATCTGCCTTACATTGTATTGATTATTGATGAATTTGCCGACCTTATAATGACTGCAGGCAGGGAAATTGAGGGACCAATCGGCAGGCTTGCACAACTGGCAAGGGCTATTGGAATACATTTGATTATCTCTACCCAGAGGCCATCGGCAAATATAATTACCGGTTTTATTAAAGCCAATTTCCCTACAAGGATAGCATTTCGCGTCTTTTCGTCAATAGATTCACGCACTATTCTTGATGCTACCGGAGCAGACAGACTGGTTGGGCGGGGTGATATGCTTGTTTCATCGGGAAATGAACCGGTAAGGGTACAGTGTGCTTTTATTGATACACCCGAGATAGAAGAGCTTACAGACTTTATTGGCTCACAAAAGGGTTATGCTGATGCAATGCATCTTCCGGAATTTGTCGACGACAGCGAATCAGGGACCATCGACGTCGATCTTCGTAAGAGAGATCCTATGTTCGATGAAGCAGCAAGGCTGGTAGTACAGCATCAGCAAGGTTCAACATCACTCATCCAGCGAAAACTTTCAATAGGGTATAACAGGGCAGGAAGAATAATCGACCAGCTTGAGGCTGCGGGAGTTGTTGGTCCTTTCGAAGGAAGCAAAGCCAGAGAAGTTCTCTGTTCTGACTTTATTGCCCTGGAACTAATTTTGAAGCGTCTTGAATAAAAACAAAATTATGAGATACATCTCAGCAATTATCTTACTTCTGCTGTTCACGTTGAAATTAACCGGGCAGACCGATCCGGAAGCAACAAAAGTACTTGATAAATTCTCCGGCAATGCTCTTAAGGCTCCTTCTGTATCAATGAAATTCAAGATGGTAACCACTAACCTGGCAGATAAAACAAATGATACATTACTGGGATCTGTCATCATTTCGGGGAATAAATATAAACTTGACCTCCCCGACAATATCGTATGGTTCAACGGCGAGACATCATGGAGCTATCTGCCTGCAGAAAAAGAGGTGACAATTACCAAAGCCGATAAAAAAGACAATTCATTTCAGAGCCGGCCTTCATTAATATTCTCAATGTACAAAAAAGGTTATAAAAGTAGTCTTATTGAAGAGAAATTTGATTCTTATATAATTGACCTCTACCCTGAAGATTTAAAGAGTGAACTTATAAGGGTCAGACTCACAATAGGTAAACCGTCGCTCAATCTTATAAGCCTGGAATATAAAAGAAAGGATGGAGTAATTGTGACCCTGCATGTCACTGATTATGATCTGAAAGTTAAACCGGATTCCGATACTTTTATCTTTCACCAGGGGAAATTTAAAGATGCAGAGATAAATGATATGCGTTAGGCTTTCTGAAACGCAATCCAAAAATAAATATCTTAAGTCAGTGGAAAAGTAATATTTTACTGGATAAGGCTGTCAGTAAGTTTATTACATGCTTTTACTGGTCTCTCTCCGGATATGCAATCCTTGTATGATAGATATTAACCAATCTTTTTTTGAAGGTACTTTTAATGTCAGAGATATCTTTGAAAGTCAAGGGAACATCAGAAAACTGCCCGGCTTGCTCCTGAAGGTAAATTATTCTTTCGACCAGTTCGCTAATCGTATTTTCAGTGAATTCCGTAAGGCTTCTGGAAGAAGCTTCAACCGCGTCTGCCATCATTACAACCGCCGTCTCTTTTGAAAATGGCTTCGGGCCAGGATATGTAAAATCTTTTTCTTTACCTGTTTCCAACGGATGAATGTCATAGTATTTCTTTAAAAAGAAGTATGCAACAGTTGTTCCGTGATGTGTCCTTATAAAGTCAATAATCTGAACAGGAAGTTTGAAATTTTTTGCCAGTGTTACTCCGTTTTTAACATGATTTATAATCACTCTGGCGCTTTCTTCCGGAGCAAGATTATCATGAGGACTCAGTCCATCAGTCTGGTTTTCAATATAGTATCCGGGATTAGCAATCTTCCCTATATCATGATAAAGGGCACCTGTCCTGACCAGAAGCAGGTTAGCTCCAATTGTTCTTGCAGATTCTTCTGCCAGGTTAGCAACCTGAAGTGAATGCTGGAAAGACCCCGGAGCCTCTTCAGCAAGTTTTCGCAGAACAGGCTGATTAGTGTCTGCGAGCTCAAGAAGAGTTGCATCAGATAGAAACAGGAAACGCTTCTCAAAAACAGAAATAATAGGATAACTTACCAATACCAGAATACCATTAATTCCAAACATATAAAACTGCGATAATTTCAAATTATCAAAATTCCCGTCGTGCATTAATGTTAATCCCAGATAAAGAACTGAATAACTTATTACTACCATGAGTGCAGTAAGAAACAATTTAGCTTGTCTGTATATATTTGTTAATGTGAATATTGCAACCATTCCCGAAATAAAACTCATAAAAATGTACATGAATGGATCGGGAACCATAAATCCTGAAAGCAATAGAGTGATAAGCAGAATAAATAATGCCAGCCTGGCATCATAAAATGTCCTGACAACAATAGGAATTATTACAATCGGGACAAGGAACAAAACATTCGGGTCGGAAACAGATATCAATAACCTTGTTAATGAGATAAAAGAGAGAATTATCAGAATAATAAAGAGTGTTTTCCGTGTGACATTCAGCACTTCGGAGCGGAAATGCGTAAGAAAAAGCCAGAGAACCAGATAGCATGATGAAACGAGAATGAAAATCCCAAGAATCTTGACCCAGCTGTCCTTTAATTCATTTGGCCATATTATAACAATGATAATCGAACTCAGTATGAAATAGATAAGATTTAAAACGTACTTTCTGGTCGGCTTCCAAAAATTCTGAATTTCAGACATTGGCAATTTATTTGGTAATCATATTCTGATTAGTAAAAATAAATCAATTTTTCGAGAAAAATTTTATTGAGCCAGAGGAATTACTCCGTTGGTTTTCATGTAAGAAGATATATGGTTACCTGGAATAGATGCCATATCAAATGTCAATCGGGTAATCAATGATTATTGACTGAGATAAACGTGAAATGGGAAGCCACAGGCCTGTCAGGTGAAACAATGGGGAAAAACTCAGGATATTTACTAATTTTGAGACAAATATGAACCAGATGGAAAATTATATATGTGAGAATGTTTTCGTACCGCTGAGGTCGGGTCCGTCGCATAAAACTGAGATGCTTAGCCAGGTTTTATTTGGCGAGAAATATTTTATAGCAGACAAGGCAGGCAGCTGGATAAAAATTGAAACACTTTTTGACAACTACCAGGGATGGATTGACATGAATCATTTGCAGCATTCCCCGGATCGAGGGTAATTCACATGGCCATGTTTTAAACAGATCCATGCTTTGTTTTAAAAATGATAAGACTAAACTTGTACTGGAAGCAGGATGTGAAGTATTTGACCCGGATTTTGAAGACAAAGTGTTTTTTATCGGGAAAAATCAGTACACGACCGGAAAAGAATTCAATAGCAGTTTTATTTCAACTAATGACTCTTTGACAGATACGGCCATGAAATTTATAAATTGTCCGTACATCTGGGGAGGAAGGATACCATCGGGAATTGACTGTTCAGGTCTGACCCAGCTTGTGTATAAAATTAAGGGGATCACGATTCCCCGTAACAGCTGGCAACAGGCCGAGACAGGGAAAAATATCGATTTCATTGATCAGGTCGAGCCAGGGGATCTGGTCTTTTTCGATAATGACAGGGGTAAAATTTCCCATGCCGGAATGATTATATCAAGAGGGTTGGTTATACATGCTTCAGGAAGGGTAAGAATCGACTCAATCGATCACCAGGGGATATTTAAATCTGAAACGGGTAGTTACTCTCACAGGTTGAGAACAATCAGAAGGATTCTGTAATTAATATGATTTGTGCAGAGACGCCCGAATTGGTTATCTCTACACAAGTATTTTTGCATTAATTTTCTCAAGAATTTCTTTCTCTGTGGTTTCAGCTTTTAATTCAATTTCCTCTCCCCTTTTAATAACATCTGTTACGAAAATCTTATCAGTCAGCCCTGAAGCATTTATTTTAACATTCAGAAATGCCCCCTTTATGCAAGATCTGAGTGCCAAAGCACCAACACCTGCATCACTTACAGAATTCGGATTCCCTTTACCGGCCATTTCGCTGATAAGCTCAAATCCTTCGAAGGCTGTCTCCATCACTTTTAACGGTACAAGAGTTGCATTTTTTGTAGATTCCTGAATTGCATTTTCTCTGATTTTTTTTTCTTCTTCAGTTTTTTTTGGCAGTGAATATGCTTCCATAATCCTGTTGAATGCCCGTGTATCTTCATCGACCATCTGCAGAAGTTTGTTCTGAATTGCTTTCCCTTTTTCAGCAAAGTCTGAAAATTCTTTCCATCTGTCATCCCATCCTTTCTTGTTGCCCGACAGATTAGCCACCATTGTACCCAGAGCTGCTCCGAGTGCTCCCATATAGGCTGAAACTGATCCTCCTCCCGGTGCTGGCGAATCAGAAGCCGTCTCATCAATAAATGATTTGAGAGTCATGTTAATCAACTTGTTTTTTACATTTTCCTCCATAACAAATTCAATTATTTTTTCTTCAGGTTTAAATGGATGGATATCGTTTAATCCCATTGATCGAATCGCAATTTTTATCAGTTCATCATCAGATACCCCGGTGGATCTTTGCTGCCTTGCCAGAAAATAGCGTCCTGCATCGAGTAAAGACCTGAGGGGAATTAATCCAACAAGTTCTGACCCGGTGACTCTAACACCTCTTGCCTCTGCTTTACGGCAGACTTCTTCAAAAGCGATATGAACAGGTGTTACAGATATATTTGTAAGATTCATTGAAATCTGTGCAATTCCATACTCTTCAATATACCAGCCAATTGCCTTTACAGATTTCAAAGAGCCCGGAATCATAACTTTTTCACCATTTTCATCTTTTAAAATATTCCCGGTAACACTATTCCCTTCTCTTGCAGGCCGCCCTTTCTCTCTGACATCATAAGCAATGGCATTCGCACGCCTTGTGGATGTAGTATTAAGATTCACATTGAATGCAACAAGGAAGTCTCTTGCGCCGACTGCCGTAGCCCCGGCCCGTTCATTGAATTCAGAAGGTCCGAAATCTGGTTTCCATTCAGGATCTATAAGCTTTTTTCTGAGCCCTTCATATTCTCCTGACCTGCAATTTGCCAGGTTTCTTCTCTCGGGTTTGCTGGCAGCATTCTCATAGCAATAGACAGGTATACCTAACTCATTTCCAATCCTTTCAGCAACTTTATGGGCAATAACAACAGTTTCTTCCATAGTGATTCCTGAAACAGGCACAAACGGACAGACATCCGTAGCACCCATCCGTGGATGGGCTCCATGATGTTTTGACATATCAATAACTTCGGAAGCCTTTTTAACTGAAAGAAATGCAGCTTCTGAGACAGCATCCGGGTTTCCTACAAAAGTCACCACAGTCCTGTTGGTGTCTTTTCCCGGGTCAACATCAAGTAATTTAACTCCTTCAACAGATTCAATGACATCTGTTATTTGTTTAATAACTCCCATATCGCGTCCTTCACTGAAATTCGGCACACATTCTATTATCTTCTTCTCCATAATTAATTAGAACTTTTTATTTACCGTGATTACCACAAATACACCCAAGTATTACACAAAGACACAATAAAGTCATCAGATTTTGCTTTGCTCTGCCTGTGGCTAAATTATTTTATTTATAATCTTTCCCTTTAAGTATTATTGTCTCAATAAGGTTACTGCCAAATGCATACGGCATGAACTCATATGATGGTATTTCTTTGGTAATAAAAACATTAGCCACCTTACCTGGTGCAATGGATCCATGTGTATCGGAGATACCCATCGCATAGGCGGAATTGATTGTAACTGCATTTATAACCTCTTCTGGCATCATTTTTAATTTTATGCAACCCAGAGACATTATAAATTTCATATTTCCTGAAGGGGATGACCCGGGGTTAAAGTCTGATGCAAGAGCTATTGGCAGACCAGCATTAATCATTTTTCTGACCGGAGGATCTGGCATACCCAGGAAAAATGCAGATCCAGGAAGAATAGTCGGCATTGTTTCTGATCCGATAAGTGCATTTATTTCTTCATCACCTGTAAATTCCAGATGATCAACAGAAAGAGCGTTATATTTTACGCCGGTCTGTATGCCTCCTGAGTAATCAAGCTCGTTTGCATGGAGCTTTGCAGTAAGGCCATATTTTATTCCTGCCATCAGGATCCTTTCTGTGTCTTCAATAGAAAAAAACCCCGGTCACAAAAAACATCTATAAAATCTGCAAGATTCTTCAGAAGCTATGACAGGAATCATTTCATTGATAATAAGGTCTACATACTTTTCCCGTTGATTTTTATACTCATCAGGAATTGCATGAGCACCCAGGAATGTAGCCCTGACTTCTACTGGGTGCTATTTTTGATTCTTTTTATAACCCTGAGCATTTTCAGTTCATCAGCCAGGTTAAGACCATAACCGCTTTTTATTTCAACAGCTCCTGTTCCTGAGGAGATGATTTCATTTATCCTTCCCAACGATTGAATATACAGCTCCTCTTCTGAAGTATTGTGAAGTTTCTTTACAGAATTAAGTATACCTCCTCCACGATTTGCTATTTCTTCATAAGATAATCCCCGTGATTTTATCAATATATTCAATTTCCCGGTTTCCGGAATAAACAAGATGAGTATGAGAATCACAAAATGAAGGAAAAACAAATCTGCCGGTAGCATCAAGAGTCTCAATACCCTTTTCCTTTGAAATTATCTTACTATTCAGAAGTTTCTCCATCCTGCCAAATTCAGCAATCAGGCCATCCCTGATATAGAGATAAGCATTATCAAGTGAATGAATCACAGACATTTCAGCACCGCTTACTTTTAATTTTGGCACAATTTCAGCCTGAATAATGCACTTTATATTTTTAATAAGTAAACCTGTAAGCATTTAATCGCATAAATAGGGTTCTAAGGTAGCAAATATTAAAAAAAATGACCTTTATTTCCATTTTTCTTTATCTTTATCCATATGAACCAAACCTATAACCTATGAAAAAGACCTTTTTAATTTTGATTCTGTCATTGCTGGTGCTTTCAGTTTCGGCACAGGATAAAAAGGTAAAGACCGGCTGGAAATTCGGAGGTGCTTTACCGGCTATTACTTTTGACTCTGATCTCGGCTTTCAGTATGGAGCTCTTGCGGAGTTTTTTAACTATGGCGATGGCAGTAAATACCCTGATTTTCTTGATCATACATATACTGAAATATCACGCTACACGAAAGGAAGTGGCATTTACAGGTTTATGTTCGAATCAAAACATATTATTCCAGGCATAGAATGGATAAGTGATCTCAGTTATCTTCCAAATCAGGCAGAAACGTTTTACGGATACAATGGATATGAGTCAGTATATA
The DNA here is from genome assembly GCA_963747625.1 of uncultured Bacteroidales bacterium. GTDB lineage: Bacteria > Bacteroidota > Bacteroidia > Bacteroidales > VadinHA17 > LD21. Next base: position 22,047 of record CAVVGP010000124.1, read on the forward strand.
ATAAAGACTGGATGGACGATAAATTAGCTTCTCCCCCTTATAAGACACGAATGTTCTATCGTTTCCAGAAGAATCAGTTCAGATTTAAAAATGATTTCCTGGGCATACTTTCGGGAGACCATCTTAAATGGAGTGCCGGATTCGCTTTTCAGGATTTTTCGGTAAGCTCAGTAGATATAGCTAAACTGAATAAAGGGAAAAAAGTCTTATTGCCTTCTGTTGATTCAGTGCCAGGGCTTTTTGAACGATATCAGGCACTGGGTATAATTCCTGCAAACGAAGCCAAAGGCGGATGGATAAATACACTTAAGGTTGGTATAATGTGGGACAGTCGGGATAACAGACCTAACCCGATGAAAGGTATATGGACAGAACTCGGAATTGAAGCTGCTCCAAAATTCATGGGAAATAACTGGGGATTTGCAAAATTGTATATTATTCATCGTCAATATTTTACTCTGATTGAGCATGATCTGGCTCTTGTATACAGGTTGGGATACCAGGCAACAATAGCCGGACATACTCCATTCTTTGATCAAACGGAAGTTATTACATCGAGACTTACAGGTGCCACATCAGAAGGACTGGGAGGATCAAAAACATTAAGAGGAATACTTCTCGACAGGGTTGTGGGTGATGCTTTCTTTATGGGAAATATCGAGTTGCGCTGGAAACCAGTCTATTTTAAGTTTTTTAAACAGGATTGCTACCTTGGACTCAACGCATTTTATGATTTTGGAATGGTAACCAGGGACATTAAGCTTCCGGATAATCTTTTAAGCACCTTTAATGCAAAATATCCTACTGAAAATTATTCCGATTATTTTAAATCCGGACCCGACAAACTTCATCAGAGTGCAGGAGCGAGTGTAATGTTAGCTATGAATCAGAACTTTGTTATAGCAATCGATTGCGGGAAGGCTCTTAATGTTCAGGATGGAAATATAGGATTTTCGATTGGATTGAATTACCTATTCTAGGAATCGTAAATATCGGATTTTATATGGTAAGGGACTGGACCCTTACCATATAATTCAAAATCCTTTAAGGAAATAACCTAATCCGACTCCAAGATAATTACCTATTACATAACCAATTATCCCAACAGTTATCCCAGTAATAATCACATCTTTGTTTTTCAGAGCTCCTGCCACAACCGGGACAAACGGAGGGAGAAGACAAAAGCAGTTGTTGTTATCAAGAAATCGTCGGCGTTTACATTGAAAATCTTAGAGAGTAAAATATGCAGTATAAGTGTCCCGAAATAAGCGTAGGTTATATAAGCAAAAAGGCCAAGAAAACCAATGCTGAATACAACACCCAGATCAGCCATCGACGCTACAACAAAAGAAAATACAAGTATAAAATACATTCCAAGCTGGAAAGTTTTTTCAATCTTGTTTATCCGGTTTATTAATGAAGCCAGAATACCAAGAGTTGTTATTGAGAGGATTACTACGACCATCTGTGACACTTTAGGAAGCAAAAGACTAATACCGAAAGATCCTATAAAAATAACCAGTGCCAGTCCCAATGCCTTCAGAAGAGGAAGCAAGCGTCCTTTTTTCAACATTCCGGAAAAATCTTCAAAGCTTTCTGCTTCTTCAATTATGTCGTCAGTAACTTCTGTATCAACTGTATGCTTGAATGGAGGCAAAATAGCACGGAATATTTTTGGTCCGATAGTTATGAAGAAAACAAGAGTGATTGCACCGACAATCATGTCATAGGTACTGGTCATAACAAAAAGGTTAGGATCCACCCCGAGAGCCACTTTAAGAGATACAAGGTTTGGGGTTCCGCCAGTATATACTCCAACCAGCATGCCGGCAACTTTCCAGGAGTCAGGAACAATTTTTTTGAAAATAAAATAGCCTGAGGAGACTATTATGATAACAGATATTAAGGCAAGAATCATTGAGATAAAACCTTCTTTGGCAAACTTCAGCCACCTTTTAATATTTAGTGAAAAGAGCAGTAAAGGGAAAGAAAGCGGTACTATTACAGAGATCAACATATCCTGCGTTGATGCTATAGAATTTACATAACTATCAGCCTGGCTGATGGTTCCTGAATCGAGGAGCGCCTGTATTTCAGTATCCGGGAGTGCAGCCCTTCCCTGCAAAGCCAGACGATATGCTTCACTTCCATGTGGTAAAATTCCTACACTTCCTAATATAAGACCAAAACCATATGCCAGAACAATCGACCCTAATTTTTTCAGGACTGACCATTTTTTGCATAAGTAGATGATTACCAGTGGAAAGGTAAAGTAAAACAAGACAAGGATCAGTATTTTTATCATTGATTTGGTTATTTAATCAAATCAAATATAAAAAAAGCGACTTACCATAGAGCAAGTCGCCTGAAAAATAGGTGTTTATACTTATTTGTTTGTCTGTTTTTCTTTATCGTCACAATCGCAATCTTCAAAACTTTTCTGGTATTGCTCTATAGCTTTGAGACTCATACCCATACTGGAGAATCCGCCATCATGGAAAAGATTTTGCATTGTAACTTTACGTGTAAGATCGGAGAAAAGCGCCACACAATATTCAGCGCATTCTGCTGCTGAAGCGTTACCAAGAGGCGACATCCTTTCAGAAAAATCAATGAGAGATTCAAAGCCATGGATA
>CAVVGP010000125.1:0-25639 GCA_963747625.1 uncultured Bacteroidales bacterium
GACGCTTTATTCTGATTTTGGAACATCCATCAGAAAATCAGCAACTACCGGAAAAGAGTATTATTATTACTCCAAGTTTTTTGGAACCTATTATATCAGGGCAGCTGTAGTTTATGATGTAAAAGTTGTTAATTTTCTGAAAGCCAAGAAATTTTTTATCGTTCTTGTAATTGTTTCGTTTATCGTGATATGGCTGATAATGTTACTTATAACTGACAAATTCTCAGAATCTATTATAAGGCTGAAGGATTTCGCTTTAAAAATAGGCAATAATGAACCATTCGATTTCAATCAGAAATTTCCCAAAAATGAACTTGGTACGATAAGCCAGGAGATTCTTGATATCTACAATAACCTTTTAAAAACAAAAAATGACCTGATGAATGAGAGAGAAAACTCTTCAACCATCTTTATGCTCTTAATGAGGGAATTGCTTTCTTTTCAAAAAACAAGGAAAAGATTCTTTTAAACAGCAATTTTATTCATTATATGAACATGATATCCGGTGAGCTATCAGTATCTGGTGCAAATTTCTTTGAAATTGAAGATTTCAGAAAAATCAATGAATTTATTGATAAACAGCTTGAGACAGAAATATCAACGACACGATTACCCAAGGCAGAGTATCAGATAGGGAAAAACGGAAAATTTTATAAGGTAAAGTGTGTGTTTTTTCATGATAAAAATTTTGAGATTATACTGAGCGATATCACAGAAATGGAGCAGAACAGGCTTATCAAACAGCAAATGACATCCAACATTGCTCATGAGCTGAAAACACCTGTATCTTCAATTAAGGGCTACCTAGAGACAATTATTAATGATCCTGCAATGCCGGCAGATAAGCAGAAATATTTCATTGAAAAAGCAATGGGCCAAAGTGAAAGGCTTACAAATCTGATTAACGATATTGCTATTATAAACAGAATTGAAGAATCTGGCAACGCTTTTGAAGTCGAAAAAGTGTCAGTCATGGAAATTATTAATGAAGTAACCAATAATTTCAAATCTGCAATTGAAGCAAGGGGGATGCACGTTGAAACTGAAAATCTGGATAAGGTAATTGTTACAGGTAACCGGTCGCTCATTCTTTCAATATTCCAGAATCTTCTGGAAAATGCCGTTAATTATGCAGGTGATAAAACAGTGGTCAGAATTGTGCTGTATAATGAAGATGAATCATTTTGTTTCTTTTTGTTTTCCGATAATGGAATCGGCATTGCTGAAGAGCATCTTCCCAGAGTTTTTGAAAGATTCTACAGGGTTGATTCAGGACGTTCAAGGAAAAGTGGAGGAACAGGACTTGGGCTGGCAATTGTCAAGCATGCAATCCTTATACATAAAGGTGAGATATCGGTAAGAAACAGAACAGGTGGCGGTGTTGAATTTCTTTTCTCTCTTCCGAAATAAGAAGATGACTTGCTATCCGAATCGCCCTGAAATATAATCCTCAGTTTGTTTCTTGGCAGGATTCGAAAAAAGAATCTGTGTTTCATTGAATTCAATAAGCTCTCCAAGATAAAAGAAAGCGGTGAAGTCGCTTGTTCGTGCCGCCTGCTGAAGATTATGTGTCACTATAATGATTGTGACATCAGCTTTCAGTTCAAGCAACAACTGTTCTATTTTGTTTGAAGAAATCGGATCAAGCGAAGAAGTCGGTTCATCAAATAAAAGTATGTCGGGTTTCATGGAAAGAGAACGGGCAATACAAAGTCTTTGCTGCTGTCCGCCTGAAAGAAAGGTCCCTTTCTTATGCAAAGTATCCTTGACTTCTTTCCAGAGATCTGCTTTTCTGAGGGAATCTTCCACTATTTCTTCTTTTTCCTGTTTGGAGAGTTTAATTCCATTGAGAGTATAACCTGAAATTACATTTTCAAAAATACTCATTGTGGGGAAAGGATTCGGGCGTCTGGAAAACCATTCCTATTTTTCTTCGTAACAATATGAGATTCAGCTTATAAATATCATCATCAAAAAAATAAATTTCACCTTCTGTCCTGGCACCTGGAGTAAGTTCATGCAAACGGTTAATACAACGAAGAAAAGTAGTTTTCCCGCACCCCGATGGTCCCATAAAAGCTACAATCTGGTTCTTAGGTATTTCTAAATTAATATCCGACAATATTTTGGCTTCTCCAAAGTAGGCATTTAAATGTTCAACTTTTAAAATTGAATTTTCCATCTTCTTTCTAAAATCTTAGTAACAATATTTAAGAATAAAATCATCATGATAAGCACAAATGAAGCTCCCCAGGCAAGCTTATGCCATTCTTCATAAGCACTGCCGGCATAGTTAAAAATAAGCAGTGGCAAGCTGCTCATGGGTTTTAGAATATTTGTATTGATAAACGGGTTTCCGAATGCAGTGAAAAGCAAAGGGGCTGTTTCTCCTGCCACCCTCGAAATACTTAATATGCTTCCGCTTAAAATACCACTGAATCCCATCGGCAATATAATACGTAAAATTGTTTTATAATATGGTACACCGAGTGCCAGAGATGCTTCTTTTATAGTGCCCGGAATAAGTTTCAATGTTTCTTCCGTAGATTTAATTATTGGAGGTAACATCATAATTGCCAGTGCAATACTCCCTGATAATGCAGAAAAATGCCCGGTAGGCTTGACAACCCACAGATATATAATAATCCCAAGCACAATTGATGGTATACCCTGCAGAACATCCACACACAAACCTACCCAATAAGAAAGTTTATCTTTGCTGTATTCACTCAGATAAAGCCCTACAAATGCCCCGAAAGGAATTGCAATCAGCTGAAGCAACGAACACGATGAATTCCGGTTCCTATCAGTCCGTTTATTATTCCACCTCCCTTTTCTCCTACCGGTTTGGGAAGGTTGATAAAAAAATCCCAGTTGATTGAAGAGATGCCCTGTTTGACTATATAAAATAATATAAGTAATAACGGGACAGTCGATAATACAGTCAGAAGGATAATACCGCCCTTAAAAAGCCTGTCTTTATAAAACCTTAATCTTATAAGCTTGTCCATGTTAGTGGAGGATATAACGTTTAATGATTTGCCGGCCGGATATATTAATCAGTGTTGTGACAACAAAAAGCAAAAGTCCCATCTCAATAAGAACCGATAGATATACATTTCCTGTAGCTTCTGTAAATTCATTTGCAATTACACTGGCCATAGTATTCCCGGGACTGAAAATACTTGTCGGAAGATAGTGTGAATTCCCGATGAGCATTGTCACTGCCATTGTTTCGCCCAATGCACGTCCGAGAGCAAGGAGTATTGCTGCAAATAAACCTGAACGGGTATGAGGAATAATTATTTTTTTTATTACTTCAAAACGTGTTGCACCCAACGAATAGGCCCCTTCTTTAAGAGTCGGCGGCACCATGCTGATGACCTGCCTGGAAAGAGATACAGAATATGGAATAATCATAATAGCCAGAATGATTGAAGATGTAAGGATACCGACTCCATAAGGCAAAACATGGAGTTTTAATTCCAGATTTCTTACGATGGGAACCAAAATAACCATTCCCCAAAAACCATAAACAACCGAAGGAATACTGGCCAGTAGTTCAATAATATTTTTAAAAATATTTGATACAATACCCACAGGATAATATTCGCCTAAAAAAATAGCTGTTGACAGGGCAAAAGGTGTGGATATAATGAGAGCAAGCAATGAAGTTAAAAGTGTCCCGATCAGGAATGGCAATGCACCATATTCATCTGTTACCGGGTTCCATGCTTTTCCATAAAGGAATTTAATTCCGAGATGTTTTATTGAAGGTATTGAAGAAATTGAAAGGGTAATAAAAATGGACAATAATAATATAATTAAAATAATACCTGTCAATCCCAAACCCTTCTGGAAAATTTTTTCAAAAAGAAAAACATTCCTTTGACCTTCCGTTTTCCTTTTTAGTCTTTGTTTTATCCTTGCTCTTAAATTGTTTTATCAGCAACTCTTTTAAATTCATCATGTAAGTTTTTCCTTAATTGTATTGCCCTAAATTTAACTATTAAGTCCGAGGATTAATAAAATAATAAGGCAATCCTTCATGGGACTGCCTTATCAACTCTTAACTTCACTTCCTGTTATAAGATTGATTTACCGTTGAAAACAATCGATTTTAAGTTGGCTTCAACTACTTTTATAGCTTCTTTTGGCAGTGGGGCATAAATCAGAGGAGCTGCAAATTGCTGTCCTTCATGAGTCATCCACCATACCAGTTTAACTACTTCTTTAGCTTTATCTTCAGCCCTGTTATCATAATTTTGTTCTTTGTAGAGCAAAATCCATGTGAAACTACTGATCGGGTAACCATCAGGTGCATCTGTATTGGTAATTGAAACACGTGCATCAGCAGGGATAGCCTGGTTTGCAGCGGCAGTAACAGAGTTAATGGATGCTTCTACCTATTTTCCGCTTTTATTTTGCAAAAGGCCAACCGGCATTTTGTTTTGCAATGCGTAGATTAATTCAACATATCCTATAGCACCAGGGGTTTGTTTTATCATTCCGCTGACACCTTCGTTACCTTTTGCACCAAGTCCAACCGGCCAGTCAACTGATGTTTTGTGTCCTACTTTGGTTTTCCATTCTTCACTTACTTTTGAAAGGTAATCAGTAAAGATAAAGGTAGTGCCGCTTCCATCTGAACGATGTACAATTGAAATTGGCATATTGGGCAGTTTAACTGTCGGATTGAGTTTTTTAATCTGTGCATCATTCCATTTTGTAATCTTCCCAAGGAAAATATCTGCTACCACAGCAGGAGTAAATTTAAGTTTTGGATCTCCGGGGATATTATATGTAATGACAGCAGCTCCAAGGCAGGTTGGTATATGAACAACAGCAGCCGGCATTTTTGCCATATCTTCATCATTAAGAAAAGCATCTGATGCACCAAAATCGACAGTTTTACTCATCAGCTGTTTGATTCCACCACCCGAGCCAATAGACTGATAATTAATTTTTACGCCTGTTTTAATATTATATTCACTGAACATTTTGGAATAAAGAGGGTAAGGGAAACTTGCTCCTGCTCCCAATAATTCCACATCGCTGGCCTGAGATTTTGCTGCTGATTTTGATATCGGCAAAAAAGCACTGGATAATATTCCTGCAAAAGCCATGATTGTAAGAATGTAAACTAATCTGATTGTTTTCATAAATTTCTATTTTGAATTTTAAAATTTACTGAATAATATAATTGATATTTCTTAACTATAGATTATCTGAAAATATAGTGTACCGTTAATCGAAAAGCAAGATCGTTGCTGCTTATTACTCAGGTTGTTAACATCCGAATACCTGTTATTATACATGTCGTACCATACATTGGGAATAAGATGAACATTTTTAACCGGTGCAAAATCAAGTCCGGCAAGTAAAAATGATTCCGTATAAATCACCTGTGTAAGATAGCTAGCATAAACATTGTCTTGCGTTGAATTTGCTATCAGGATTATAATAATCGTAACGCAATACATATCCTAGTTTTCTGGTTATAGTGCCTCTTGCAAAAACTGAAATTCCAGAGCCATCAGCATCAACAGTATCTTTAACAGTTGACGGAGCTGCTTCAGTGTAAATTGTATAGTTCTTCTGAACTTGCTCGAAAGCTTCTACTCCGATTGTAATATTTTTGACTCTGATAAGCTAAAAATCCTTTATAGGTTGTTTTGATTTTTTTATACAGGTTGTGCCTGAGACCATTCGTTGTCGGCTCCAAGATCCAATATTATTTTTTGATCCAGGAATTTCAAATACACATCACCATAAAACTTTTTGAATTTATCAGCTTCCGGTTTAGCGCCGCTTCCATTGCCAATCATAAGGTTATACCCATAGTCACCTTTGTCATTAAACTTACCCTGCAAACTTATGCCAACATCATTTGAACCGCCAATCTTTCTCATGTCCATAATCGTTTTTTCCAAGTGAACGATAACCCCATACCGGTTCAGATGTCGTGGCAAATGTTGGTGTTGACATCTGTCCTATTACTAGATCGGCATTATGAAAAATATTTTTCCATCTTATATTGGCAGCCTTAATATAAAATGAGCGATACCCATCAGATGTAAATGTTGAACCTTCATAAGCCAGTAATAACTGGGTAGAAAATTGTTCGCTGATATTATAGTCATATCCAAGATAAATCCTTCTAAACTCAAAGGAAGTAAAATCTTTAGCAGTGCTGGCATACTGTGTATTTGCTCATGCCAAGTGTATTTGTGTGACCCTTATATAAAAAGTCCCCAAATGCATAACCCCATAATTTGCCAGATGGTTTAAATTCAACTTTGGTAGTGTCTTTCTGACTAAAGGCACTTAAACTCAATAAAAAAAGCAGAATAAAAATTAAGTTGTTTTTTCATTTTTTTGGTATTAGGTTTAACGTGATTTTTCATGTCACAAAAGTCATGTTTCATTATTACAGCCATGTTGCAAAGTGATTAAGTAATTGTTACAAAAAAATCAGGCAATTTATTATATTGCAGTATAATCAGTTATGGAAACAGAAATAAAAAAATAATTCCTTACATTTCATCCTGAATGCAAAAATCAAAACTAGTTATGAATGACAAATGGCTCCACTGGGCATCGGAACTTCAGTCAATAGCTCAGGCAGGATTAACTTATAGTGCTGACAGGTACGATCTGGAAAGGTATGAAAAAATAAGAAACATTGCAGTTGAAATAGTGCATGAATATACAAATATTGATCATAAAAAAATAAGGGAACTTTTTGCTTCCGAAACAGGCTATCAGACACCGAAGGTGGATATCAGGGCTTCTGTTTTTAAAGACGGCAAAATACTGATGGTAAAGGAAAAAGTCGATGGTGCATGGTCATTGCCCGGCGGATGGGCTGATGTAAATACATCAGTCAGTGAGTCGGCGATAAGGGAATGTCTTGAAGAAGCAGGTGCCATTGTAAAGCCAAAGAGAATCATTGCTATACACCTTGGCAACAAACATAATAATCCGAATTTCCCTTTTACAATTTATAAGATATTTGTCGAATGTGAACTTGTTGAAAACAGTTTTAAGGAGAATACTGAAACACTGGAGGCCAGTTTTTTTGAGGCCGGCAAGCTTCCTGAACTTTCTTTTACAAGGAATACTCCTGACCAGATCAAAATGTGTTTTGAAGCAAAAAAATGCACTTTATTCGAAACGGTTTTTGATTAACAAGATCATAATTCAAATCTTAAAGAGAAGCTGTTGTAAGGTCATTTGTGAACCTCAGTGATCCCGATAACTATCGGGACCTTCGAGCACCTTTGTGTTAAAAAATAATTCATTTAACTGCAAAGGATCACAAAGTAAAGCTCAAAGTAACACAAAGGGGAAAAGAGATAAGTAATAATTTTTTTGTACTACGGTAATTTTCAATTATTCAGATAAATAAATTTCTCCTTTGGCTCTGTAACAGAACCGATGATCCTTGAATCTGTCATGCCGGCATTATTTAAATCTTCCATAATTTTGTCCACATTCCCAGTAGGGGCAGCGAATAAAAGGCCTCCTGAGGTCTGCGCATCGAAGGCAATCATTTTCAGGTTGTAATCGAGACCTGAAGCAAAATCAATATCCTTTTCAGCATATTCAAGATTCCGGAATGAAGCACCAGGAATACATCCGTCATCCATTAATTGATAAGAATTGCCTATCAGAGCAACATCATTCAGATTGATTTTCAAAGATACTTTGCTGGCCTTTGCCATTTTAAGGGCATGACCTGCAAGACCAAAACCCGTAATATCGGTCGCGGCAATGATATTGTTCCTTTTCATCACTTCTGCTCCGGACTTATTAAGCATTTTCATTAATCTTTTTGCTTCATTCAGGTCTTTCTCAGAAACCAACCCTAATCTGTGGCCGGCCATTATTACACCGGTTCCTATGGGCTTTGTCAGTATCAGTGATTCATCCGGCCTTGCACCTGCGTTCGTTATTATTTTTTTTGGATGAATATATCCTATTACTGCAAGCCCGTATTTAGGCGGAAAATCATCAATTGTATGTCCGCCTATTATCCGGACTCCGGCTTCTGTAGCTTTTTCGAATCCCCCTTTCAGAATTTCCGCATATACCTCCATTGGTAATTTTGAAGATGGAAACATCATAATGTTAAGTGCAAGCACAGGATCTCCTCCCATAGCATATACGTCGCTTATTGAATTTGCAGCAGCTATCTCTCCGAACTCATAAGGATCACTGCATACAGGAGGGAAAAAATCTGTTGTAAATACAAGGGCAAGGTCATCGTTGACCCTGTAAACACCTGCATCATCATGAGTGTCAATATCGACTAATATATCCGGATCATTCGGTAAAGGGAGGTATTTCAGAATCTCCTCGAGTTGCTTAGGTGATATTTTTGCAGAACAACCACCATATTCAACCATCTGAAGAAGATCAACTTTCATATTCATCTAAGTTTTACTCAGGGTCTTATAATATTACCAGCTGAGGTCATAACCTCAGCAATTGCAAACATATTACTAATGGTACCAGCACCGATTACTGAAGAAAGTGAATAATAGTCAACGCAGGTAGAACAGAGCATTAATTCAACTCCCATTTTCTCCAGGTCCATGAGGTGGTCAATAACCTCCGATGATTTTATTGCCAGTTTTACACCACTATTATAGAATACAATCTTCTGAGGCAATTTGTCCGTATCTTTTAATGCTTTTATGAAGTTGGTCATAAGCAGATGTCCAAGCGCAGCATCCCCATCACCCATTTTATCAGAAGAAATTACGACTACAAAGTTTCCTTTTTGAAAATGTGAAACCGAATAGGTACAATAATCTTCTGCTTTAGCATGAATGACAACTCCACGTGTCCTTGTAACTGTCATAGTCCATACTCCTCCTGCCTCACTCACCCTGTACTCTGCTTTGTTATCTTTCAGGAAACGGCATAAGTTGTCGAAGCTGGTCTTATTGTCGGTAAGTACAACAAAAGAATCTCCTTCATCAGTCTCTCTGAGTGCTTTCTTTGCAGCAATCAATGGCGCAGGGCATAGCTGTCCTTTTGTATCTACTATTCTCATTCACCCGGTTTAAAAAATGAACTGCAAAAGTACTAAAGAAAAATTGAAAAGTTTAAAAGTTGAAAAACTGAAATGTTGAAAAGGTGAAAAGCTGAAGTTCCGACTTCACTAAAGTTACGTCGGACAAAGGTTGAAAATGTCGAATGAAATGAATTTTTATAACTTTACTCTTGAAACAATAACTTAATTCCTTTTATTTTATTCTTATGAAAAAAAATGTTCTTTTAGCGGTTCTTTTTTTAGCGATAATGTTAACAAATTCATTATATGCTCAAAACATCTCATATAAAAATATTCTGCCCGGTTCATGGCTGGGTAAAATCTCAACCAGCGGGATTGATCTCCGGTTGATTTTTAACCTCAAACTGAATGATAAAGACAGCCTGATAGCTACAGTTGACAGCCCCGATCAGGGTACAAAAAATATACCTCTTGGAAGAGTCATTCTGGATGATAAAAAACTAACCATTCAGGCTCCCTCCCTCCTTGGAGAATATAACGGTACTGTTACAGGTGATTCAACCATTGAGGGAACATGGACTCAGCATGGAGCAAACTTCACTGTGGACCTCAGGAAGCTTAAATCAGCATTCATTATAAACCGACCGCAGGAACCCAAGCCTCCTTTCCATTATACATCTGAAGATGTGACATTTACAAATGACAAATTTAATATTATACTTGCAGGGACATTGACAATACCGGCAGGACCGGGTCCTTTTAAAGCTGTTATTATGATTACCGGATCAGGTCCTCAAAACAGAAATGAAGAACTTTTGGGGCATAAACCTTTTCTCGTTATTGCTGATTATCTGAGCCGTAACGGTATTGCTGTGCTTCGATATGATGACCGGGGAGTTGGCAGTTCGCAGGGAAAATATTCTGAGGCAACTTCTGCCGATCTCGCAACTGATGCTGAAGCTGCTTTCAACTTTTTAAAAAATAATCCAAAAATAAATCAAAAGGAAATTGGATTTATAGGTCATAGCGAGGGTGGACTAATAGCACCAATAGTTGCCTCTTCAAACCCCGCGGTGGGATTTATAATATCGCTGGCCGGACCTGGTGTTAATGGTGAACGGATTATAATCAGGCAGACACAGGATATAAGCAGACTTTCAGGAGTTAAAGAGAGCGAAATAAAAGAATCTACCGAAATAGATAAAAAACTGTATGCAGTTCTGAAAAAAGAGAAAGACAATAAAAAAGCAGAAATTAAAGTTCTTGCACTTTATCAAAAGATACTGGAGAAGAAAAATACTCCAAAAGAAGATATTGAAAAAGATGTCAATCAGCTTAAATTAAGGTTTGGTGCGAATAGCTATACCTGGTTCAGGTACTTTATAATGGCTGATCCGGCAAAATTCTGGAAAAAGGTAAAATGTCCTGTACTTGCACTGGACGGGGAAAAGGATCTTCAGGTTGCCGCTGATGAAAATCTTCCTGCTATTGAAAAAGCATTGAAATCATCCGGAAATAAATCATTTAAGATTGTCAGGATGCCTGAATTAAATCATCTTTTCCAGCATTGTAAAACCGGGCTTCCTTCAGAATACAATACTATTGAAGAGACCTTCGCTCCGGAAGCTTTGAAAATCATTAAAGACTGGATCCTGGCATTATAACAAGATTTTCAAAATTTACAGGGTTAAACATTAAATATGTAGTGCTGTAAAACTGTGTTTTATCTATTAAAATACGGAAAATTTTCTTTCATTTTCCAGTTTTTTCAAAGGCAAAATCTGAAAATTACTGAATCGGCAAAATAATCCGGGTTTTTGTTCATGCTTTTACAAAAACCGGAGATTTACCAAATTTCGTATATTTACATATAAACTATATCTCTATCATTATGAAAAAAATTTTCTTCCTTCCACTTCTTTTAGCTGCAATAATGCTTACTAATTCATTGTCAGCTCAGAGCGTGACAAAAAAAAATACTTTGCCTGGTGCTTGGTTTGGCAGGATATCCGCCAATGGGGCTGACCTAAGAATAGTTTTCAATCTGAAATTAACCCAGAAAGACAGTATTATTGCCACTCTCGACAGTCCCGACCAGGGGGCAAAGGATATACCTGTCGGCCCAGTCAGCCTGGATAGTAAAAAGATTATAATTAAGGCCCCTGACCTGAATGGAGAATATAACGGAACTGTAACAGGCGATTCAACCATGGTAGGTACCTGGTCACAGAACGGCGGAGATTTTCCTCTAAATCTTAAGAAACTGAGTACCAGCCAGACTGTTAATATTCCAAAGTAGCCGGTAGCTCCTTAAATAAACTTGAAATAATCGCTGATCGGGTTTCATTTACTGATGCATTTCTGACAGTCTTTTCAGTATTGATCGTCCACGGGCGGTAATCCCGGCAGAGCCCTCTTCCATAAGCATATCAATTGAGGTGGCAAGCTCATGTTTCAGTTCCGGGTAAATCAAGGAGAGCTTGTATAATATCTCCATTGCATAAGCTTTGACTGCTATTGCTGAAAATCCTGAGTTCAGAACACTGAAACAGAAATCTGCCAGCAGCCCCTGTTCGCGGCTGCTGACCTTTTCAAGATCGGCAAGAGATACTATTCTTAGCAAACACCTGAGTGTGCCTTCATTATCTATCCCGGTCAAAGTCAGAACAATCTGGTCCAGGAATGGATAAATAATCTCCGGAAACATATCACAAACTTTTGTAAGTGTCCAGGATGCCCTGAAAGCAAGCTTGTTTTCTGAAGAGAGAGAATATTCAAACAATTTCTTAAAAACTTCAGGATTTTCAATTGCAGATGCAGCAACCCATTCCGCCTCCTTCATACTCATCATGTCATTAACAATTTTCTGAAGATCTTTATCATCTGACAGGGAATCAGCTGATAGAACACTTATCCCGGTTTCATGGTTTTTATCAGCTTCAGATCTTTCAAGATATTGCTTCGCTACAGAGATATCAGCTTCAGAGTAATCAAGCGACATTAAATCTTTTTCCTTAACCCATTTAAATTCTGCATGTTCGGAGAGAATAGGAATTTCATCGAGAGTATCGCATATAAAAGGAATAAGCCTTATCTGCTTGTGGCCATAATCGTGATCGACTTCGCGGAGTCTCCCGCAGATTACGATTTTCATAGACAATTCTTCTTCCACCTCACGGATAATACAATCTTCTTCAGTCTCATCGGGATTCAGCTTGCCACCAGGGAATTCCCATTTATATGGATGGTCTGTTGCCTCCCCACGCTGGACCACTAAAATCTCATTTTTTTCGTTCCTAATAACGGCACAGGTAACAAGTATCATAATGATAAAAGCTCTTCATACAGAGGAATAACCAGCAAATATTCAAACTTCATTGCTACAAGATCAATCTTACATGCATAATGATGCATTCCATTGGTAACTACAAGATAAGGCAATTTATATTTCATATTATAAGTGATTATTTGTTCAAATACAGATTCATCAATCTTTATTTCAGGTGATTTACATTCCACAAGCATTATTGGCCTTCCCGCCCTGTCATGTACAAGAATATCCGCTCTCTTTTTCAGCTCGTATAATCTGAACATTACCTCTATCCCGATAAGCCCGGCAGGATACTTGCCTTCAGTAATCAGGTACTGTACAAAACTCTGCCGTACCCATTCTTCGGGAGTAAGTCTTACATATTTCCTCCTCAACTGATCGAAGATCATTTCAAGGCCCTCTCTTTCGATAATCGTGAAGGAATATTGCGGCAGGTTTAACTCTTTCAACTTTGTTTTGTACTTTTGGGTGCTGAATTAATTAACTAATTTTAATTCTGCCTTCGCTTCACTTTGTGATATTCCAGGTATTAGTTAGTGGCTAAAGGGAATTTTGCCACAAAGGAGCCAAAAGTTCCCGCCAGCTATCGGGATCACCAAGAGACAGAAAGGCGAATTGCTGTGATACTTTCGCAAATATATTGAGATAATTTTTAACTGAAACGAACTTATGAAGACCAAAGAAGAAATTGTTAATAACTGGCTTCCGCGTTATACAGGAAAATCGATAGAGAGTTTTGGAAAGTACTTCCTGCTTACAAATTACATGTACTATGTCGAACTTTTCGCAAAGTGGAACAGTGTGAAGATTGACGGAAGAGATAAAAATATGCCAAGTGCAACTGCCGATGGCATAACCATCATTAACTTTGGTATGGGCAGCCCTAATGCGGCAACCATTATGGATCTTCTCAGTGCTGTAACTCCAAATGCAGTCTTATTCCTGGGAAAATGCGGGGGACTGAAAAAAAAGAATACATTGGGTGATCTGATACTCCCTATTGCTGCAATCAGAAGTGACGGAACTTCGAATGACTATCTTCCAAATGAAGTTCCTGCTCTGCCTGCCTTCAAGCTTCAGATAGCTATCTCTGCTTCCATAACAAGATTTAACAGGGAGTACTGGACCGGAACAGTATACACAACAAACAGAAGAGTATGGGAATATGATGACAGATTTAAAAAATACCTTGTCAAAACACGGGCCATGGCGATAGATATGGAAACAGCTACTATATTTACAGTCGGGTTTGCCAATGAGATACCTACCGGAGCTCTTTTGCTGGTTTCCGACCAGCCAATGATTTCAACCGGAATTAAGACAGAAGCCAGCGATGTCAAAGTCACAAATGATTATGTGGAGATGCATCTTAAAATAGGAATTAATTCACTGCGCGAAATAATTGATAACGGGGTATCAGTCAAACATTTAAAATTCTGATTATGCCTGTGACTTACGAGGAGGTAATCTCCGATCTTAAAAACCGGATCTTTAAGCCTGTATATTTTCTTGCAGGAGAAGAACCTTATTATATCGACCTCATAACAGAGTATATACAGGAGAATGTATTACAGGAATCTGAAAAGGCTTTTAACCAGATCATTCTCTATGGCGATGATACAAACATTGCAGCTATAATTGATACAGCAAGAAGGTTTCCAATGATGTCAAGTCACCAGGTACTTATTATTAAGGAGGCTCAGTCGCTAAAGAAACTTGATGATCTTAGCATTTACCTTGAGAATCCCCTATTATCAACAATACTGGTATTCAGCTATAAGTATAAAACCATAGACAAAAGGACCAGGCTTTATAAAACGCTGGAGACCCACGGGGTTTATTTCGAGTCGCCAAGGATTCGCGATTATCTTATTCCGGCCTGGATTGAAAGGTACCTGATGACAAAAGGTATAAAAGCTGATCCAAGTGCAAGTGCTATGCTGACTGAATATCTCGGAACTGATTTGCATAAGATTGTGAATGAGCTAGATAAGCTCATTATTACACTTCCTGCCGGCAAACCTTATATTACCACTGCATTAATTGAAAAAAATATAGGTATAAGCAAGGATTACAATAATTTTGAATTACAGAAGGCCATAGGGGAAAAGAATATACTAAAGGCCAATATGATAGTTCATTATTTCGCCGATAATCCTAAAGAAAATCCTATTACATTATCAATTGCTTCTCTTTTCGGGTTCTTCAGCAAGCTTCTCACTTATCATTATATCACCGACAAGTCACGAAACAATGTTGCAGCGGTACTCAAGGTAAATCCATATTTTGTAAAGGACTATGAGAACTCTGCTTCAAAATATAATGTTAAAAAGACTGTGCAGATCATCAGCCTTTTGCGAACATACGACATGAAATCAAAAGGCTATGGAGATCCGGGAACCGAACCTGGTGATCTGTTGAAGGAACTGGTTTTCAGAATATTGCACTCCTGAATTTATTATGCACATGCTCCAGGCGCTAATAAGCCGGAGGCATCATGGAGGATGACAGGGACATTAATTCATCTCCGGTGAATCGGGAAAATCTGCCCACATCCTGTACTTATTCTTAAAGCTCCTTAAGACTTTCTTCCAGATATCATCTCCCCTGTTATTGAGAACAATATTTGAGTTGACCTTGGCAATGACCCATGAGTTTTCCTTAAGCTCGCGTTCAAGCTGACCAGCTGACCAGCCTGAATAGCCAAGGAAAAAACGTATCTGTGATTCGTTTATTTTCCCGTTTTTTATAAGATCCCTTATTCTGTCAATATCGCCGCCCCAGAAAATATTGCCATCTACCTTTACACTCTGAGGAACAATATTGCCAAGACTGTGCAGATAATGAAGAGTATCGGGTGCTACGGGACCTCCCATGCTGAGGTTTTCATTCCATCCTTCAAAACCCTCAATAGCTGCACTGACCTGCAGATCGAGTTTTTTGTTCAGAATAAAGCCAACCGATCCCTGAGGTGTATGATCAGTAAGATATACTAAACTCCTGTTAAAAAAGGTGTCGGGGAGGAATGGTTCAGATATAAGTATCTTACCCTTCTCCGGTATTTTATCTTCCGGCAATATTGCAAACAGATCAATGTCGTGTTGCATAATTCAAATCGACAATTAAAATATAAATATTATACAAAAATAATTAAGTAAAACCTTATCTTCAATTAAATATTGTCATATTTTTGCCACAATTGTTAAATAATGTTATGCAAAGAAGTACTTTAAGTATAATTGGAAATAAAGTTGTTTTGAATATCCGTGAAAGGATGTGCGAAACACCTGAAGAGATGCTGGCAAGTGAAAAATTTCGTCAGATACTTGATCACTGCCTCGATAATCTCAGATCTAAAAACTCACCCTTGCTTGAGTTTTTCGGAGGCTGTACAGCAGACGAAGAGTGTGTGAACGATCTTGTAAAAACACTTTCATTACTTGTAAAATATGAAAGCAGTGTTGTTCCGCATATCTTTGAAAACTCCAAAATTTTTCTTAAAAATCTTGATAAACTTGCCGGTTTTGTAGAATATCTTTATGATTACTGGCGGCATTTCGACCGCTTCATTATAAACGATTCCGAAGGTGACCGGCTGGATAAAAGACCCTACCGGACATTTAATGAAACCATTGAACAACTAACACATCTTATAAGAACTGTTTACAGGCATATTCAGGAAAATATTACAGGAAGTCATCCTAGTGTTTACAGGCAGGTTCCGGCCGGAGCTGAAATGTCAGTGATTTCATTACCCATGGATATTGCTTACAGAGGAGAAAAATATCATAAACTGAACAGTGTCCCTGTAATCAGGCAGATGCTTATCTATCCTCCCCTTGTCATCCAGCAGCCAATGAATAAAAGGACAGGTCATTTCAAAAAGATTAATCAGAATCCGGTTGATCTTGTTGACTTAAAAGCCGGCGAATGGATTTGTTACCCGGCAAAAGTCGGCAAGTTGATTATTATGGTTTACTTCCATCTTGATTTTTTTGAACTCGGCTTTTCAATGTGCAATCTCTTCCAGTTGGCAGACGATTCAGATCTTGAGAAAAAACCGGATGCACTTTTTATTTATGGAGCTGCGGGTAATGTTCTTGATGGTCTTGCTCAATATTCGACTGTATTTTACGATGATGATGTAAACGGCATATTTGTTGGAGCAATTCCTGACCGCCCCGAATTCGGATACTTCGGATATCTCAAAAAGATGATATTAACCCTGCATAATTCCATCGTGATGAAAAATGGAAATATGCCTTTTCATGGTGCAATGGTTAAAATCATGCTCCAGGGAGATAAAGAAGCCACTATCCTTATGATGGGCGATACCGGAGCCGGAAAATCAGAAACTCTAGAAGCTTTCAGAGTCCTTGCAGATAAGTATATCCGTGAGATGACCATTATTGCTGATGATATGGGTTCAATTGAACTTGACTCAGAAGGGTGCCCGATAGGTTATGGTACTGAAATCGGAGCATTTCTCCGTCTTGATGATCTCCAGCCTGGATATGCATTCGGTCATCTCGACAGGTCAATAATTATGAATCCCAGCCAGGTTAATGCCCGGATCGTATTCCCTGTGACCAATTTTGAAACTGTCATTTCAGGACAAAAAATTGATTATATTCTCTATGCAAATAATTATGAGGAGATAGACGATGAACATCCTGTTATAGAGAAATTCGCCTCTGCTGAATGGGCGCTGGACATATTCAGCGAAGGAGCCGTAATGAGCAAAGGAACAACTACTTCCAGCGGACTGGTTCATTCCTACTTTGCTAATATTTTCGGTCCTCCTGAATATAAAGAACTCCACGACAAGATTGCTTCAAAATATTTCGCATCATTCTTTAAGAATAATGTCTTTGTCGGACAGATGAGAACAAGACTTGGAATACCAGGTTATGAATCAAGCGGACCAAGGGAAGCAGCCCTGGCTTTACTTAAGATAATAGGGGTCACTATTTAATTAGCAGAATGCACTGGCGTTTCATGCAACGCCAGTGCATTCTCAATATTTCTCAGGAACAGCCTCTTTCATCATCTCATAAATTGTGTCGAAAACATCCTCTGCACTTGGTTTGGAAAAGTAATCTCCATCGGTTGTATAAGCCGGTCGGTGTTCTTTTGCGGTGAGAGTTTTGGGAGGACTGTCGAGAAATTGCCATCCACCTTGTTTTTCAATCACCTCCTGCATCATATATGCAGTTGTTCCTCCCGGCAAATCTTCATCAAGAAAAAGGACCCTGTTGGTCTTTTTGACAGATTCCAGGATAATTTTATTTCTGTCGAATGGCACAAGAGTCTGAACATCAATTAATTCTACTGAGATATCATGAGAGGCCAGCTGTTTTACAGCTTCTGCAGCTATTTTGACTGTAGAACCGTAAGTAACTAAAGTTAGGTCCGATCCATGATTTAATACTTCGGGAATCCCGAGTTGCAGGCGAAATTCACCTAAATTATCGGGAAGCTTTTCCTTTAACCTGTATCCGTTAAGAGGTTCTATGACTATCGCAGGATCGTTGGCCTCAAGAAGTGTATTATAAAAGCCTGCTGCTCTTGTCATATCCCTGGGGGCACAAACATATACACCTCTCACAGAGTTGATCAGCATGCTCATTGGAGATCCTGAGTGCCATATGCCTTCCAGCCGGTGTCCCCTTGTGCTGATAATAAGCGGAGCAATCATCCTTCCGGCAGTTCTGTAATGAGTTGTTGCCAGATCATCACTAAGAACCTGCAAAGCATACATCAGGTAATCGAGATATTGAATTTCTGCAATTGGCCGCATC
The DNA here is from genome assembly GCA_963747625.1 of uncultured Bacteroidales bacterium. Lineage (GTDB taxonomy): Bacteria > Bacteroidota > Bacteroidia > Bacteroidales > VadinHA17 > LD21. Next base: position 18,158 of record CAVVGP010000125.1, read on the forward strand.
CCTCTCAGCGCAAGTCCTAATCCCTGGCCCAGTATCGTTGCTTCCCTGATGCCGGTATCTGTGATCCTCAGTTCTCCGAATTTTTTTTGTAACCCTTCAAGGGATTGATTAACACCTCCAATGTTACCTGTATCTTCTCCAAATGTCACCAAAAGAGGGTATTTTGAAAATAGTTTATCATAGTTGTCACGTAAAATCTGGCGTCCGGGAACTTCGGGTGAATTATCCGAATAAACAGGGTCTATAGGCTTTACATTCAGGACTGAAGTTGGCGTTTCGTTATAAAGATATGAATCATAGCTTTTTCGTGCATCTTCATAATTGCGTTTGAGCCAACCTTGAAGTTCCTCTTTAAGGTTGTCTGATTTAAGACATGTATTGCATATATTTCTCAGTATCTTTCTTGCTGTTACAAAATTATCTTTTCTTATTGGTGCAGGAACTTTAGTGAGATCTTCTGCATATGAATCAACAGATTCTTCTTTGGCCTTTTCAGTACATCTGCAAGTGCGATCACTTATAATTTTAACCAGAGCATCTCTCTCAATTATTATAGGATTCTGAAAAGACTCCCATCCTTTTTTTCTTGATTCCTTTGCTTCTTCTTCAGCTTCATAAGCAAGTTTATCAAGTTCCTCGGCAGTTGCAATTTCAGAGCTTATAATCCATTCCCTCATTTTCTTTATCGGATCATATTCCTCTTCCCATTTTAAGCGTTCTGCGCTTTTATATCTTTCATGCGAACCTGAAGTAGAATGTCCCTGGGGCTGAGTGACTTCTTCAATATGAAATACAACAGGAGTATGCTGTTCCCTGCATATGGCAATACCTTCTTCATAAAGCTTTATCAAACCGGCATAATCCCACCCTTTACCCTTGAATATTCTTATTCCTGGTTTATCTTTTTCAGTTTCAAATCCTTTTAATATCTCTGATATGCTGCCTTTTGTAGTCTGATATTTTTTAGGAACGGAAATGCCATAACCATCATCATAAACGGAGACTGCGAGTGGAACCTGCAGCACTCCTGCTGCATTAATTGTTTCCCAGAAATAACCCTCCGAAGTACTTGCATCACCAATAGATCCAAATGCTACTTCGTTGCCGTTTACTGAAAGAGTTGTAAATTGCTGAAGATCTTTATTTTGTCTGAATAATTTAGATGCATAGGCTAAGCCAAGTAACCGTGGCATCTGGCCTGCAGTCGGAGAAATATCAGCAGAAGAGTTCTTTTGTTTTGTCAGATCGCGCCACGATCCGTCGGGATTTATATTTGGAATGGAAAAGTGATTATTGAATACTCTTCCCCTGCTTCCGCTTACAAAGTGCTTGTCAGTGTTGCCGTACAACTGCTGAAAAAACTCCAGAGAGTCATAAACGCCCATTGCCATCATCCATGTCTGGTCTCGATAGTATCCCGATCTCCAGTCACCATTTCTGAACTGTTTTGCCATGGCCAGCTGAATTATCTCCTTCCCGTCTCCAAAGATCCCGAACTTTGCTTTCCCGGTAAGAACTTCACGACGCCCGATAATACTGAGACTTCTGCTAAGATTTGCCATCCGGAAGTCAGCAAGAATACTCTCTTTGCTAAAATATTTTCCTGATAGAATGTTGCCTTGTTTCATCCCTGAAGAGAAATTAATTGTACACTGAAATTAAAACAATTAAATACCAATGTTGTTTAAATAAACCATATTTAACGTTGAATCACGGATTTTATGCAGCACAAGAAATTCGCTTTTGAACTGACCGGTCAGTCTATGATAATCCGAACTTTTTCCGGATACAAAATTCTCAATATGAATTATTACTACTCTTTATGACAATTTTACACTATTTTTACAACCTCTCCGTTTTAACATAATGTTATGGCAAAATATATTGTATTTATCCTGATTTTTCTGTCATCAATTGCTCAATGCCTTGCAATTGATTCAGATTCTGTTATATATACAAATCATATATTCGATAAACGGATCAAAACTGTTCAACTTTATAAGGATGGATGGAATCTCTCATATCCTATAATCAAACTGAACAGTAATGAGAAACTGGACCTAAATTTTGATTTACTTGATGACCAACCGGAAACGTACTATTATACTTTTATCCATTGCGATAAAGACTGGAAAAAATCTGACATTTTCCCGAATGATTATCTGAGCTCTGTGACACTGAGAATCCGATTGAAGACTATGAGAATTCATTCAATACTACAGTCAGATTACATTCATTATAAGCTCAGCTTTCCCAAATGATAGAGTAAGCTATAAGTTTGTCGGGAAATTATATAGTTGGTGTTTATCCTGCAGACAAACCTGATGAGCCGGCAATGACTCAAAGATTTATTGTTACCGAAGATGCTAGTTAAAATTGATGTAACAGTTCACAGACCTCAGATGACAAAAGAAAACAATACTCAGCAGCAGGTTGACTTTAATGTAAATTATACGGGACTTTCTGATCAATGATCCATACAGGAATGTATTTGCTTTTATTCTTCAGAATGGCAGATGGGATAATGCAAAAAAGAACCTGAAACCAGATTTGTACGGGAATAACGAATTTAAATATAATTCATTATCTGACAAAAATATTTTCCAGGGCGGAAATGAATTCAGGTATTTTGATATTAAAACGAATTCGTTATAAGACTGAATTTGTTAAAAACATAGATTTTGCCGATCCAAACTATAATGTTTATCTCAAACCATCAGAAAACAGGGAATTTAAACCGTACTTCTACTGGAAGGATTTCAACGGGAAATATTATATAGCTTTCCAGGAGGGGAAGAAACCCGAAATTGAAAGTCGACTATGTTTACGTCTATTTCACACTTCCATCTTACCAGATTATCCCCGGAGGTAAGATGTATATCTCAGGGAAGTCTGAATAACTGGGCTTTTGATAAGAATAATCTGATGACCTATAATGCTGGAGAAAGCGAAATATGAATGCACAATGTTCCTGAAACAAGGATGGTATAACTATGAGTATGTTTTTCTGAAAGATGGCAGGAATTAATGGAACTGCATCATTATTTGAAGGCAGTCATTATGAAACCGAGAATGATTATATTGTATTGTTATATTACAGGAATCCACATGATCGCTATGACAGGGTTATAGGATCAGTCATAGCAAATACTCTTAAACAAGCTGGCAAATTAGCCATTCCCGTGTTTTTCAACTCCGTACTGCATATAAAAAGTATGTTTTAAGGTTTTTACTATCTCATCCATATATTCTTCAACAGCTCTTACTGAGCCTGGTAAAGTGTAAATCAACGAATTACCGATTATACCTGCAACCGACCTGCTCAAGAGTGCATTTGGATTCGTATTGTTCCATACTTGATTCGAATGAATTCCATTATCCCCGGGATCTCTTTTGATAGAAGGGGAGACAGTCTCCACAGTAATATCCCTGGTCCTATTCCGGTCCCTCCGGTTGTTAATAATCATATTGTGATATTTCACTGCACTTATCAAAAGATCCTTTAAAATAGCCGTGCATTATCAGGAATAGAGTCGTGAGTAACATTGATACAACCATCCTGGCAGAGAAAAGAATTCTGTTAATATTTCTTTGATCTTCGGCCCGCTTAAATCTTCATATTCGCCTTTGTAAGCCCTGTCACTGAGATAATTATCAGTACTTCAAATTTTTCAGGAAAGTTCATTTTTTAGTTTTTTCGGTGAGACTCACTATTGTCAATAACCATCTTCTTATCAACTGCTTTGCACATATCATAAATTGTAAGAAGAGCAATACTGACAGCTGTCAAAGCTTCCATCTCTACTCCGGTTTTCCCAGAACATCTTACTTCACTAACGACATTTACTCCTGTTTTATCGGAACGGTATCAACTTTTACATTGTCGAGCACTATATTATGACACAAAGGAATAAGATCGGATGTTTTTTTCGCTGCTGATATCCCTGCAATCTGGGCAACACTAAGAACATCCCCTTTTTTCAGGAGATTCTCTTTAATAAGCCGTATAGTTTCCGGTGCAAGGAAGATATGCCGCTTGCCTTTGCTATTCTCAGCTGATTGTCTTATCTCCAACGTCGACCATAATCGCTTTCCCTTTAGTGTCAGTATGTGTAAGTTTTTCCATGATCTGTCAACCTCCTATATTATAAAATGCGCCTGTTTCGTTTTTTGATCCGCATCTGGGCTTCATTTCTGCAGCCCGTTTGATTGCTTCTTCAAAGCCAAATTCCCTGATATCAAATTCAATATTGCTGAAAAGACATGGTTTGAGCTTGCCCGTCTGAAGTAAGCCTTAACCTGTTACATACTGAGCAATTACCTCCGGTACCTCCATCAACAACCGAAAAATGTCCCATCACCAGATCCATCTGATGAATATATCTTATTTCCAGATCATTTTCTTTACAAAACCTGGTAACCGACTTAGTTTCTTTTTCATCTTTGATTCTTTACGACACAATTGATTTTAATAGGAAAGTCCGGCGTTTTTTGCAGCTTCGATACCTTCAAAAACATCATTTATATTACCTAATCGTGTAACAGCTTTGAATTTTTCAGGATCAATGGTATCGAGACTTATATTGACTCTTTGAAGACCTGAGTTTCTGAGCTCCTTAGCATACTGTTTCAACAATGTACCATTTGTTGTCATTGACAGGTCATCAATACCTTTGATATCTGAAATCATACCGACAAGCGATGTAACACCCTTTCTTACAAGAGGCTCCCCTCCTGTTATCCTCACTTTCGTCACCCCTTTTGAAACTGCCACCTTGTGAATCCGGCTATCTCATCAAACGTGAGCATATCTTCATGACGAAAGAGTTTAATACCTTCTTCCGGCATACAATAAAACAACTCAAATTACATCTGTCAGTAACAGATATCCTCAGATAATTCAGTCTTACGGTTAAATCTGTCGAACATTTACAATTTCTCCTTTTGTCAAAGATCTAATCCCTGGCTTTAAGCGCAATTATACCATCGCAATACGAAAGTGAGGAAATATGAGCTGATCCGTGATAATCAACTGGTAATACTTCCCCATTATTTATTAATATAACAGGTATAAATCCGAGTCTTTCAGATGATTTTCTATAATAGTCAGTGCCATAGTAAGCTTCTAAGCTGTCGGCATCCAGTCATAGCCCATCATTTTGTTAATAAATGGCCTTACAAGCAATTCAAACTGAATAAAAGAAGAGACCGGATTTCCGGGCAGACCAAAAACAATACCTTTGGAATGCACTCCGAATGTTGTAGGTTTTCCAGGCTGGACATTAACCTTATTAAATAAAATTTTCACCCCGGCACGTTCCAGAACTGATGGCACAAAATCAAAATCACCCATTGAAACGCCCCCGGTAATAATAACTATATCATTATCATCAATAGCATTTGCTATCATTTCATAAGTTGTGATTTCATCATCAGGGTGCGATACCATAAGTCATGCCTGATCCTCCTGCCCTGTAAACCTGGGCCTCAACTCATAAGCATTACTATTGCGGATCTGTGAAATAGCTGGTTTGCGGATGGTTCAATAAGTTCGTCACCTGTGCTGATTATACCAACAACTAGGTCTTTTTTTAACAAGAACCGCCATATGCCCCACAGATGCCATTATTGCTATATCCTGAGGTTTAATGAATTTCCCTTTCTCCAGATACAACATCACCTGTTCTGACATCTTCAGCTCTAAAGGATATATTAGCTTTGGGTATCTACCTGTAAATCTGATTTTGCCATTTTGAAGATCTTGTGATTCCTCAACCATAAAAACCACATCGCAACCATCGGGAACAATCGCACCTGTCATTATTTTTGAACACTGGTTTTTCTCCACTATTTTTTCGGTACCTTACCTGCAGCAATAACCTCAACCACCTCCAAATCATTTTTAAGATCGGTTCTATAACAGGCAAAACCATCCACAGCTGATCGGTTAAAAGGAGGCATATCGATGTCGCTCACTATGTCTTCATCAAGAATTCGTCAGCAGGAATGCGAAACTGGATAATTTCTCTTTCAGTTTCAAATACAGATTTCATCACTATTATATAAGCTTCTTCAAAAGTTATCATAGTATATTTTTAATTCTGAGTTACAGTTTTAATTTTTGTTATTTTCTTGTCTATCACTTTTAATATATTATACATTTATTTTGCTATATTAGTTCCGTTTAAGACAACAATATCTTTCGGATTTAAAATTAATCCATATGCCATTATCTTCAGCAAGACTAAGTTTTTGCCAAGTCAGAGGCAAGGATGTTTACATAGAACAGATCACCGGCATCGATTGTTACTTCCAACCCAAATTCAGAAGGAATGATTTCGGATATTTTTCCCTTTATTGTGTTGAGTATCATTGTCCATTGGCATGTTCATGTAGTAACTGTAATTGCATCACTCTTTATCAGGATAAGACTCTCTAGCATGATTTTCACCGTTGAGTTTAAACCTTACATTGTGCTCAGTTATGCCAATAAGATAAACCATTCTCATGTATTATATTAACTTTGAAAAAATTCCTTATACCTGCATATCTTGCAACAAATCGGTTTGCCGGATTATTAAATACCTCATCTACAGAGCCCTCCTGTATAATTCTCCCATTATGAATAACTCCTACCCTCTTTGCCAGGCTGATTGCATCTCCATAATCGTGCGTAACATGAATAATTGTCTGACCTGATTTGTTAAGGTTCTTAATAACCTTTTAAGATCGTCTTTCAGCGATGTATCAAGTGAAGAAAGAGGTTCGTCGAGCAAAAAAGCCTGGGTGAGGTAATAAGTGTTCTTGCCAGGGCAACTCTCTGCAGCTCTCCTCCAGATAGTTTTTCAGGGTTCGTTTCAGAATATGCATAATATTCATAGCAGTTGCAGCTTTTTCCACCTTTTCTGCAATACAATTTTTATCTTCATTCCTTACTTCAAGGGGTACGCAATATTTCCAAAGACAGTCATATGAGGGAAAACAGCATAATCCTGAAAAACAATTCCAACTCTTCGATCTTGTATACGCTGTTTGGTAATATCGTCATTATCAAGGAAAATCTTCCCTGAATCAGGATGTTCCAAGCCTGCAATCATTTCAAGCAGCTGCGTTTTCCCCGATCCTGATCGGCCCAAAAGGACATAATATTCACCATTGGATACTTCAAGGTTTATATCTTTAGGCAGAATCGCCGAGTTTTCTGGAAATATTAATCAGTCTGAGCATCAGTGTTTACATATTTCTCTTTTCTCTTTAAAGAGAGAAGTCTTAACGCAATTAAAAACAGCAGGGCTACAAGAATAAAAAATACAGATGCCGGCCGTGCATAATTAAGTCCATATGAACTAAATCGTTCATATATCAGAACAGGGGCAATCATAGGATGGTAAGCAATAATTACCACGGCACCAAATTCACTCATCCCCCTGGCGAACATCATAACAAATCCGGTGGTAATGCTTCGCCAGGCAAGCGGCGTTT
>CAVVGP010000126.1:0-29167 GCA_963747625.1 uncultured Bacteroidales bacterium
CCGAGGCGCCTTCGGGGGCGCGGTCGAGCAGCGTTCGACGGTGGAGCGCGCCAGCCGCAGGCCGAGCAGCGTGATCACGACCGCGACGCCGATCGCGGCGGCCGCATCGCCCAGTGGTAGCCGAACCAGAAAGCGCCAGCCCAATGATAACGGCGACCGAGCCGAACACGTCGGAGGCAAAATGCAGCGCGTCGGCGGCCAGCGCCTGGCTCGCGGTGGCGCGCGCGGCGCGGTGCAGCGCCCACGCCCGCCACAAATTGACCAGGATATCGAGCAGCAGTACCGCGAACGGGATGATCGAGATCGCCGGCGGCGGCGTGCCCTCGCGCAGGCGGCCCCAGGCGGCGAGCACCAGTCCGCCCGCCAGCACATAGAACATCGCGATGACGCCGAGCGCGGACAGGCCTTCGAGCTTGCCGTGGCCGTAATGATGCTCCTCGTCGGCCGGGCGGTCCGACACCTGCACCACCAGCCAGGTGATCACGGTGGCGACCAGATCGACCGAGGAATGCAGCGCCTCCGAGATCAGCGCCAGCGATCCGATCGCGACCCCGACCACGAATTTCGCCGCCGCCATCGCGGCACTGGCCGCGATCGAGATCGCCGCGACGCGGGATTTGGAGGGCAGGGAACTGGGTTGAACGGTGGTGCTCATGCGGGTCGGTCTAGCAGCCCCATGTGTCGCGTCAAAGCGTGGACGAGGCCGCGGTGCCACTCGGTTGCCAGAGGGAGATTTGTGCCGGAATTTGTTCCGATTTAATCGTCGCCCTTGTAGCCTGGATTGAGCGCAGCGAAATCAGGCGCAGCCTACGCCGGCGGCACCGCCACCGTCCGTTGCCATGGTTCGAGACGGCGCGGAGCCTGTCATGGGGCGCGCATTCGCGCGACGCATTGGCAAGTTTGCTGCCTCACTATGACGCCGTCATCCTGAGGAGGCGCGCCAGTGTAAATATGCCACCATTCATTTTCAGGAATGAAACGAATAAAAAGTCCGGTTCCAATTATCCTGATGCTGACATTGAAAGGTTCAGGAAAAAATACAGAGGCTATCGGAGCGGAGGTTACAGTTTATCATAATAAAAAAATTAAATTATCAGGAACTCATGCCAATGCGTGGTTTTCAGTCCACTGTCGATAACAGATTGCATTTCGGACTTGCTAACACCGGTTCCGGCATTGATTCCTGTGGTCGTATGTGGCCCGATGGAAAATATTCAGCATTATATAATGTTGCTGCAAACCAATTTTTGAACCTTGATCAGAAGGATGCTGTTGTCGAGGAATATAATCACTCTTCAGGAAAAAATTAAAGACTGTATTTCAGAAAGTGGAAAAAATCGAAGGACTTGATTTTAAACATAAAGAAAATGATATCAATGATTTTGAACGCGACAGACTCCTTTTTCAGATGATTATCCAATGAGGGCCCCCATATGGCTGTTGGCGATGTAAACGGTGATGGACTTGATGATATATTATATATGCGGGGCAAAGGATTCTCCTGATGCATTATATATACAGGATAGTAAATGGTCATTTCAGAAGATCAAATGAAGCGTTATTTGAGGCTGATAAAATAAGCTGAAGATATTGACTGTGTTTTTTTGATGCCGATGGTGACGGCGATCTGGATTTATATGTGGCAAGCGGTGGCAATATATTCCCTTCAAGTTCATCAGCCCTGTCCGACGGTTGTATATAAACGATGGAAAGGGAAACTTCATAAAATCGAAACAGATTCTGCCTTCTGGAAAATATGAAAGTACTTCGTGTGTAAGACCTGCAGACTTTGATAAAGACGGAACATTGACCTCTTTGTGGGTATCCGCTACGACCTTTTGCTTATGGTGTACCGGGAAACGGTTACCTGCTCGAAAATGACGGACATGGCAATTTCACGGATGTTACATCCAAAAGGGCTCCCGGGCTGAAAGGAATCGGAATGATTACAGATATGGTCTGGGCAGATGTAAACAACGATGGTAATCCTGACATGGTAATTGTCGGTGACTGGATGCCGGTGAAAGTATTTATAAATTATCACGGGATGTTTAAAGATGAATCTGCAAAGTATGGACTGACTGATACCGAAGGCTGGTGGAATCTATTGTGGCAAAAGATCTTAACGGTGACGGAAACGTGGATTTTGTACTTGGAAATCATGGTCTGAATTCACGTTTCAAAGCTTCTGCAACAAAGCCTGTCACAATGTATGTTAATGATTTTGATCTTAATGGAAGCATTGAACAGATCATTTGCACATACAATGGAGATAAGTCATATCCTCTCGCAATGAAAGATGATATTGTGAAACAAATTCCCTCACTGGGAGAAAAGTTTAAAAAGTTTGCCGATTACAAGGATGCTGCCATTGAGGATATTTTTTCACCGGAGGTTCTTCAAAGATCACTTAAATTATATGCACGATGCATATGAGAGTTGTGTTATGATGAACACCGGCAGGGGGACTTTTCGTCTTATTCCGCTCCCACAGGAGGCTCAATTCTCACCTGTCTATTCAATTAATGCAGAAGATTTTGATCACGATGGAATCTGTGATATTATACTAGGAGGAAACCAGTACAGGGCCAAACCTGAAACGGGCATATACGATGCCAGCTATGGCCTCTTTTTAAAAGGCGACGGCACCGGTACGTTCCACCCTGTTCCATCGCTGAATTCAGGTTTTTTTACCAAAGGTGAAATACGCGATATCAAGATTATGAATATAAAAGGTACTCCTACTATTGTAGTTGCAAGAAATAATGATAATTTACAGTTTTATAATTATTGATTAAATATTATGAGAACAAGAATTAAATGGCTGACAATGCTGCTGATATCCGGATTTATTATTTCCGGCTGCACTCCAAGAGCAAAATATGAACGAAGGTTAAAACATGAGCTTGCCAGTGGAGTGAGATATGATTCATTATTTTTGGGCTTGTATTTCGGGATGCCCGAGAAGGATTTTTATTTGCATTGCTGGAAGCTGAATAAAAAAGGATTGATCAGGCAGGGTGATAATAACACGACTGTTCTTTATGAGACCAGGGATGAGTTGAAGGCTCCCGCTACCATGGAATTTTACCCCAAATTCACGAATGGCAAAATATCAGAGATGCCTGTAAACTTCAAGTATAAAGGATGGTCTCCATGGAATAAAGATTTATCTTCTGACAAACTGGAACTTGATGTACTGAAATGGTATGAGAAGACTTATGGGAAAGGATTTATAGAAGTGAAACATCCTTTACACGGTACTGCGTATGTTAAAATTGACGGTAACAGGCGTATAACAATTTTTAAGCAGGATGACTGGCAGGTGTGGGCGGTATTTACAGATATGCTGGTAAAAAAGAAATGGAATAATTCCACTATTCCGGAGGTTAATCCGGAAGATACTACTAAAGAGGCGAAAAATTAGGATGTTCAGGGCAGGTCACACAAATGGGGGTCTTGGATGGATCATATGGCTGTTAATACCCTTGTTATTATCTTCATGCGGCAAACAGGCAGGTAAACATCTATTTACACTGATGCCTGTATCTGTTACACATGCTGATTTTGTCAACAAGCTCGATTATGCAACCCAGCTTAAAAAGAAATTCAACATTTATACCTACCGGAATTTTTACAATGGCGGAGGTGTGGCTTTGGGAGATATTAATAACGATGGTCTCCTCGATATTTTTATGACTTCAAATATGGGGACCAACAAACTGTATCTTAACAAAGGCAATTTTAAATTTGAAGATATATCCCGTAAGGCAGGAATTGAAGGAACTGGCTGGTCGACCGGTGTGAGCTTTGCCGACGTAAACGGTGACGGATTGATTGATATATATGTATGTAAATCGGGAAATGAGGAAGGAGTTGTAACCCACAACGAATTATATATAAACAACGGAGATCTGACCTTCACTGAAAGGGCCGCAGAATATGGTTTGAATGAATCAGGCTATTCCACCCAGGGCGTATTTTTTGATTACGATAAAGATGGAGACCTGGACCTGTTTCTGCTGAAAAATTTTCCAAAAGCAATCGGTAGTTTTAATCTCAAAGATAACCAGCGACTTGTCCGCGATTCTATTGGAGGAGATAAGCTTTTCCGAAACGATGGAAACAAATTTACTGATGTAAGTGCTGAAGCAGGTATATATGGAAGCACAATGGCGTTCGGCATGGGTGTCGCTGTCGGAGATATTGACCAGGATGGCTGGCTGGACATATATGTGGCAAATGATTTTTTTGAGCGCGATTATATCTATCTTAACAATCATGATGGGACATTTCGGGAAACCATGCCTGATATGATGAAGTCTGTTTCAGAATCATCTATGGGAGGCGATATGGCCGATCTGAACAATGATCGTTATCCGGAAATTTTCACTACAGATATGCTTCCCGAACATAACGACCGTATGAAGACAAAAACAACCTTTGATGACTGGAATAATTACAAATTCAGTGTCGACAACGGTTATTACCATCAGTTTACCCGCAATATGCTGCAATTAAACAATGCTGATGGCACTTTCAGTGAAATTGGAAGAATGGCTGGAGTCTCTGCTACTGACTGGTCATGGGGAGCGTTGATAGCCGATCTCGACAATGATGGTTTAAAAGATATCTATGTAGCCAATGGTATATATAAAGACCTTACAGATCAGGATTATATCCAGTATTTTTCAAACAGGGATATGGTCATGTCAATAATTTCAGGTAATAAGGTAGATTACAAAAAACTTATTGATGCTATTCCTTCTGTAAAAATCCCAAGCTATGCCTATAAAAACCTTGGCAATCTTCAATTCCGTAACATGGCAGAAGAATGGGGCCTGGGCAAACCGGGTTTCTCAAATGGTGCTGCATATGGTGATCTTGATAACGACGGGGATCTTGACCTGGTTATTAATAAAGTCAACGAACCGATGTCAATATATCGCAACGAAACAGACCATCAGTTGCCTGATAATCATTTCATTAAAGTAATCCTGAAGGGAGATCCTCCAAATACACAGGCTATAGGAGCCAAAGTGACAGCCAAAAACAAAGGCAAATTTGTATATCTTGAACAGATGCCGACACGCGGGTATCTTTCAACAGTCGACCCACGTCCTAATCTTGGCCTTGGTTCGTTGACCATGGTGGATTCACTTATAGTTGAATGGCCCGATGACAGGGTTACTATTATGAAAGATGTTAAAACAAATCAGATATTGACTTTATACCAGAAAGATGCTGTGAGAATGTCATATCATGCGGTAAATCCGGTAAGTTCAGAAAACATGTTCTTTAAGGACATAAGCAAAGAAAACAGGATCGATTTTGTGCATAAAGAAACTAGTTTTAATGATTTTGACAGGGAGCCTCTGCTGTTTTCAAATGATGTCGACTGAAGGTCCCCGAATGTGCAAAGGAGATGTAAACGGTGACGGTCTTGAAGATATTTTTATTTGCGGTGCCAAAGGTCAGCCCGATGCATTATTCATACAACAAAAAGATGGCACTTTTAAATCAGTTGACAAGGAATTATTCGAGAAAGATAAGATCTCCGAAGATGTTGACTGTGAAATGTTTGATGCTGACGGGGATGGTGATCTGGATATATATGTTGCAAGTGGCGGTAATGAATTTCCTTCCAGCTCCTCTGCTTTGAGCGATCGCCTTTACATTAACGATGGAAAAGGAAATTTTACCAAATCTACCCAGATTTTACCTGCAGGTAAATATGAAAGTACATCCTGCGTAAGGGCCTGCAGACTATGATAACGAAGGCATAATGAAATTATTTGTAGGTATCCGTCTTAAGCCTTTCGAATATGGAGTTCCCTGTAATGGATACATCCTAAAATATGACGGAAAGGGGAATTTAACCGATATAACTGACCAGGTTGCACCGGAATTGAAGAATATCGGAATGATCCGCGATATGACATGGGCAGATGTAAACGGAGACGGATATCTTGACATGATCATTGTCAGGAGACTGGATGCCTCGAAAGTATTCATTATGACAATGGAAAATTCAAAGAAAAAAAAGATGCATTTTCAGAAGACACAACGGGTTGGTGGAACTGCCTGTTTGTTGGTGATTTAAACGGAGATGGTCTCCGGATTTTATTGCAGGTAATCATGGCCTTAATTCTAGGTTTAAGGCTACACCTGATAAACCGGTAAGTATGTATGTGAGTGATTTTGATCTGAATGGAACTGTGGAACAGATAATATGTGCTTATAATGGAGATAAATCCTATCCTATCGCACTAAAGCATGACCTAACAAGGCAAATACCGGAGTTGCTGAAAAAATATCCAAAATATGAAATGTATAAAGATCAGCAGATCACTGATATATTTACCCCTGAACAGCTGAAAAATGCTATCCGCCTGGATGCAAGTCTCATGGAAACATCTTTGTTTTTAAATGATGGTATCGGGCATTTCACCAGGAAACCGTTGCCTAAGGAGGTACAATTTTCACCTGTTTATGCCAGCTGCAATCGGAGATTATAATAACGACGGTAACATTGATATCTTACTTGGCGGTAACCTTTATAATGTTAAACCCGAAGTGGGACGCTATGATGCCAGCTATGGGGCATTATTACTGGGCGATGGGCATGGAGATTTTACCTATATGCCACCAAGATTATCGGGATTTCATCTGGATGGCGAGGTCAGGGATATTAAGCAGATTAAAACTTTAAAAGGCAAGATAATTGTGGTCGCTCGTAGTAATGATCCTGTACAGGTTTTCAAAGAAAAAGACCGGTGACGCTTTTATATGAAAAACACTTCTTTGCTTTTATCAATACTATTATTGCTTTTTTCCTGCAAACATGAAAGTGGGAAAGAGAATCAGTTGTTTACCCTGTTATCCCCTTCATCAACCCATGTTAATTTTAAAAACAAGCTGACAGAAAACGAACAATCCAATATCATCGAATATCTCTATTTCAATAATGGCGGAGGAGTTGCTGCCGGAGACATAAATAACGATGGCCTGGTGGATTTATATTTCACATCAAACCAGGGACCTAACAGGTTATTTCTCAACAAGGGAAATTTTAAATTCGAAGACATTACCGATGCTGCAGGTGTGACAGGAACCGGCGATTGGAAGACCGGCGTTACAATGGCAGATGTAAATGGTGACGGACTTCTGGATATTTATGTATGCCAGGTGGGGAAATACAAGAATCTTAATGGAAAAAACCAGCTCTTTATCAATCAGGGTAACCTGACATTTAAAGATGAAGCCCATGAATATGGCCTTGATTTTCAAGGCTTTTCTACACAGGCAGCCTTCTTTGATTATGATATGGACGGTGATCTTGACATGTATCTTCTGAACCATTCGATACATACATCACGAAGCTATGGAAATGTCTCATTGCGCTTTGACCGGGATCCGCTGGCCGGAGACAGGCTATACAGAAATGATGTAGTAAACGGCAAACATGTTTTTCATGATGTCACAAAGGAAGCAGGAATTTTCAGCAGCCAGATCGGATATGGACTTTCAGTAAACATCTGTGACATCGATAATGATGGTTTCCCTGATATTTATATTTCCAATGATTTCCATGAAAATGATTACCTGTACATCAACAACGGTGATGGTACCTATTCCGAGCGATTGACAGATTTTATCAACATACAAGCAGATCATCAATGGGTAACGACGTTGGTGATATCAATAACGACGGACTTTTGGACGTGATGGTCCTTGATATGCTTACCAGATGATGAAAAGATCAGGAAACAATCCGGGGGAGAGGACGATAATGAGCTTTCCGAAATGAAGCTAAAATATGGATACAATCACCAGTTTGTACGTAATACACTCCAGCTCAACCTCGGAGGAGGAATGTTCAGTGAAATAGGCCAGCTTGCTGGAATCTATTCCACCGACTGGAGCTGGTCACCTCTTTTTTGCGATGTGGATAATGACGGATGGAAAGATCTTTTTATAACAAACGGTATCTACCGAAGGGCAAATGACCTGGATTATGTTAAATTTCTTACCGGAGGTAACAGGGATTTGCCTGTAAGGGACAACGGTAAACTTTCTGACAAAGAGTTATACGAAAAGATGCCTCTTTATCCAAACATCAATTACATCTATAAAAATAATGGTGATCTCACTTTCACCAATATGGCCAAAGCATGGGGTTTTAACACGAAGTCCTATTCCAATGGTCGGTACATATGCAGATCTCAATAATGATGGTACCCTTGATCTGATTGTGAATAATATCAATGCTCCGGCTTTTATATACAGGAATAATGCAAACAAAATTCTTCAAAAATCATTATTTCTCCGTTGTCACTAAAGGAAAAGGATTGAACACACGCGGTATAGGCGCCAGTGTCACACTATATACTGCAATGGACAGGAACAGGTTGCCGAGCAATTTCCAACGAGAGGATTCGAGTCCGCAACATCGGATGTGCTGCATTTTGGATTGGGGCCTTCAGGGTCATCGATTCACTTGTGTAAGGTGGCCTGGATCTGTCAGAACAAATCTTAAAAAATGTTCCTGCAGATCGATACTACTTACATTAGAAATAAGCAAAGCATCAAAGCCTGTCAGAAGGAATAAGATAGGATGCTGATAAAGATAAATTGTTCTCCCCGTGCCCTGATTCCCGGACTAAAATTCACTCACAGGGAAGATGACTGGGTCGATTTTTACCGCGAGCGTCTGATTCCTCACAGCCTGTCATCAGAAGGACCTGCTCTTGCCGTCGGTGATGTTAATGGTGATGGCCTGCAGGATCTGTTTATTGGTGGGGCAAAAGGGCAGCCGGCAATGATATTTATTCAGCAAAAAGACGGATCCTTCAAACCAATGAAGGTGCCTCTTCTTGAGCAGGAGACTTACCTCGATGATATCGATGCGGTCTTTTTCGATGCCAATGGTGATGGAAAACAAGATCTGTATATTGTCCGCGGAGGCAATGAAATGAAAATCGGCAATCCAATGCTAACCGACTTGTTGCTTATTAACGATGGAAAAGGAGGTTTTATTAAAGGGCAATTACCCTATATGTCTCATAACGGATCATGTGTCAGACCATGCGATTTTGACGGAGATGGGGATATAGATCTCTTCGTGGGTTCAAGATCTGTTCCCGGTGCATATGGGATTGTCTCCTGATCAGTTTCTCCTGGAAAATGATGGGACAAGGACATTTTAAAGTTGTGACGGGTGACCGGGTGAAAGTTTTTAAAAATATCGGAATGGTAACAGATGCCGAATGGATGGATCTGGAATAATGATGGTTAAAGCCGATCTTGTGATGGTAGGTGAATGGATGAATGTTTGCATATTCAGAAATGATAATGGTTCTTTCACTGATGTGACAAAATCAGCAGGACTTGATGAGACATCTGGATGGTGGAACTGTATTCGTGTTGCTGATATCAATGGCAATGGGAAAATGGATTTAATAGGCGGAAACCTGGGACTTAACACCATGCTTAAAGCCTCAATAAAGGAGCCTGTTGAAATGTATCTGAATGATTTTGATAATAACGGATCTATTGACCAGGTTATATGTTCCTATCAGGACGGAATAAGCGACCCTGTTGCTTCACTCGACGAACTGGCCAGCCAGATCTCAGGTTTATATAAAAAGTATCCAAATTACTCTGATTTTGGAGGACAAACAGTTGAAGATATCTTTGGTAAAAAAATGATCGATCAAGCTACCGTTAAAAAAGCAGTACTCTTTGAAAGTTGTGTTTTTCTGAATAATGGTGATGGAACTTTTAAAATTTCCAGGCTGCCTGTTGAAGCACAGTTCTCGCCTGTTCGCGATATTTTAGTGCAGGATATCGATAAAGACGGAAGAGAGGACCTTGTTCTGGCGGGTAACGATTATGCAGTAAGGCCCTCCTATGGAAGATATGATGCCAGTTACGGCTGGTGTTTGCTGGGACAAAAAGACAATAAATTCAAAACGGTCATGCCTGTAAAAAGCGGTTTAAAAATCTCGGGTGATGCAAGGAAAATTGTACCTATCGATATAGCAGGTAAACATTATATTGTAGCTGCTGTAAATAACGGCGAATTGCAGGTTTTCCAAATTCTTAAGTAACCGGAGAAAAATTCAACTTTTATTATTTTCATCGTCCAACCTGCGGATACATTACTACCAATTCCCTCCATTGTCCATGGACGAAATATCATTCCGAAGCGCAGCGAGGAATCCCCGTGGTTCAGCAGGGCGCCTTTACGGTGAAAAAAGAAGTTGGAACTTTAAATTGCTTACAACTAAAAATTAATGTAATTTAGTATTTGAAATAACCTGATCCTGTTTTTTCTGCCCTCATGAAACTAAAAGCTGAATTGTTTCGTTTAGAAACTAAGGTTGAAGTGATCTTCATTTTATCATTTCTGATAGCATTTCTCGGCATTAGTGAAATCTTTGCTCAACAAAATAATTATACCGCCAGAACAACACAGGAAACAGAGAGACTACAGACCAGTGATAGCATTTGTGGAAGTAAAATCACTAATGAGGTTGTGAATGTCGGGTACGGAATACAAAACAAAAGAGAAGTTACTGGTTCCATTTCAAGAGTAACTGCTGAAGAGTTCAATCAAGGCAATATAAACGATCCTGTACAGCTGATCCAGGGCAAAGTGGCCGGTTTATCAATAACCAAACCCGGTGGTGATCCGAACGAATCATATTATTTGCGCCTGAGGGGATTAAACTCAATAAGTGAAAGCACACAGGCTCTGATTGTCATTGATGGTATACCCGCCGCATCTCTCAATAATGTTGATCCCAATGATATAGAATCAATAACTGTTTTGAAAGATGGTTCTGCAGCAGCTATTTATGGATTAAGAGGTTCAGGGGGAGTAATTCTGGTAACTACCAAAAAGGGTAAAGCCGGCAAGATTGTAATAGAATATAATGCTTATGCAACTGCTGAGATGGTTTCAAAAAACGAACCTGCAATGACTACATCAGAATGGAAGGCTTTATCGGCAGAAACAGGCTACGGAACTGACTATGGAAGCAGTACTGACTGGTTTAAACAGATAGAACAGACAGCCCTTTCGCAGTCACATAGTATTTCCATGTCAGGAGGCACAGAAAAAACAAATTACCGTGCTTCAGTCAATTACCGTCAGGGTGAAGGAGTTGAAATTAATACCGGTTACACAAATATTAACGGCAGAATCAATCTGACCCAAAAAGCATTAAATAACAGACTGACATTAGATTTGAACCTGGGGGCTACTGAAAGGGAATCCCAATTAGGTTTTCCCGATGCATTCAGATATGCCTCGATATATAATCCAACATCTCCTGTAAAAAGCAGCGATCCAGCATATTCACGATATGATGGTTATTTTCAACAGCCTTTTTTTTATTATTATAACCCGGTTTCTATCATAGAATTAAATAAAAATGAAAGCAAAAACAGAATAATGAATCTGTCAGTTAAGGCTACCTATGAAATTCTTAAGGGTCTATCCATCGACGCTTTATATGCCACTGAAAGTAATGGTACCCTGGGAGGGCAGTATTATGACAGCCACGATTACTGGGGAGGCTTTAACCGTAATGGTCTTGCATCGCGACAGGAGGATAATTCTGTAAGTCGCGCAATTGAATCGACTGCTCATTTTGATAAAGAAATAAACTCACCACTTAACCTCAACCTTAACCTCCATCTCGACCTTTTGGCTGGTTATTCTTACCAGGATTTTACCAATGAAGGTTTCTACACTCAGGGAGGCGACTTTCTTACTGACGATTTTACTTTCAATAATCTGAGCGCTGCTCTGGATTTTAAAAATGGTAAAGGCACTGTGACCAGTGACAAGAATTCCAATAAACTTATTGCATTTTTCGGACGCATGAACCTTGCTGTTAACAATAAAATCTTCCTTTCAGCAAGTTTAAGGAAAGAAGGTTCTTCAAGGTTTGGCGCTAACAACAAATGGGTGTTGCTCCCGTCATTTGGCGCTGGAGCTATTATAGTTGAGAATGCCGGTTTTGTGGATAATATAAAATTACGTGCTGATTATGGAATTACAGGAAACCAGCCAAATGAAAGTTATCTGTCGCTGCAGCAATACAATCAGGGAGGTATCATATGGATAAACGGCCAGTTCAAACCTTCATTTACTTTATCATCTAATTATAATCCAGGTCTTAAATCGGAAAAAAAAGGTGAATTTGATGCCGGGCTTGATTTTTCACTCTTTAAATCCAGGTTATCCGGGTCATTTGACTTTTATTCCAGTACAACAAGTGATTTACTGTACGCATACCCTGTTCCTGTTCCGCCAAATCTTTATAATTATGCATGGATTAACATTGGCAAAATTAAAAGCAGCGGCATGGAATTTACTCTTAACTTTAATGTAATTAAGAAATCAGATCTTTCATACAGTATAACCTTCTCCTCTTCTTTTAACCTAAGGAACATACTGGCTTCCCTTTCCGGCACTTATAACGGAACTGCCTTGAAATATGGTATACAAGGGCTGGGTGCTATTAATCCCCCCGGGTCTTCTAATCTGCCTTTGGTAGTTTCACAGGAAGGTAAACCTTTTGGTCAGTTGCTCGCTTTTGTTTTCCAGGAAATTGATGAAACCGGTAAACTGGTATTAGTAGATGAGAACAAAGATGGAGAAGTCAATATTCTTGATATGCAAGTTGTTGGAAATGGCTTACCGAAGTTTTTAGTTGGGTTTGGCAATTCTTTTAATTATAAAAAATGGGATCTCAACATTTTCTTTCGCGCTGTTTTAGGGCACGATCTGCTCAATTCGTACCGTGCAATTTATGAAGCGCCGGATCTGGTCTGGTCATATAACCTTCCTAATACGGCAAAGGACATGAGAAATAGTACAAATGGCAAGCTGATGAACAATTCATCGGGAACCACCACCAATTTAGATGTTGAGAAAGCTTCATTCATATCTCTCGATAATATGAGTTTAGGATATAACTTCAGTTTGCGTGGGGGTTCAGCATTCAGCAAGATCAGATTATATCTTGCAGGTAACAATTTATTCTATATTACAAGATATAAAGGCTCAGATCCAAATCCAAGATATGTTGACAGTTCAACTGATGCGGGGACGTATAATAATCCTCTGGTCCCCGGCATAGACAGAATGAATTGCTGGCCAAGGACAAGGTCGGTCACTTTTGGTGCGAACTTTGTTTTTTGATTCCTCAGTTATCGTTCCCATTTGGTATTGTTGCAAAAAAGATAATTTTGACTTTTTCCCTTAGTGTTACTACGTGTTATCCTTTGTGATACTTTGTGGTAAAATGATTTAGGTTTTACTCTACAGGGACACTAAGGTCCCGATTGCTATCGGATCATGAAAGCTCACTAAGTACTTTATCAGTACCTCACGAGTGATGGGTTCATTAATTAATATTAATGTTTATTCTGTTCTAAGAATTCCAAAAGTTCATTTATACCAGGACTGGTCCCTGTTTTTACATACGATCCCGAAACAGCATTTGCCAGTAATAATGATTGAAAGAGATTAAACTCATTAAACAGCGAATAACAAAAGCCTGCATTGAAATTATCTCCTCCCCCTGTCAGTATCCTGGGTTCTTTACAAAAAAAAGTATCACATTTCTCATAAGTTGAGCCATCATATCCTAGAGCATCTTTTGTACGGTGAATGATCAAAACATCAGCATTAATTAATTCGTAGAGCGCTTTGACAAATATTTCATCAGACTCATATCCTTCCAGACCAAGGGCTCTGGCAATCAGATCAGCTTCATTCCTGTTCAGACTAATAGTTACTTTAAAATAATCCCTTAATCTGGCCAACAATTCTACAACTGACTGTATCTCCTGTTTTGATTTTCGTGAACAATCAGAAAAATCTGTAAAAAAGAATGGTTTCGGTCCGGCTTTTATTGTATCGGGAAATATCTCATCAAGAAATCCTTTCCAGATTTGTGATGAATTCTCAATTTCGCTCCAGTTTAGAAATGAGATCAGCTGTTTGCCGGTGATCAGTTTTTTTATTTTCTCAGTTCCCAAAAGATTCTTAATTCCATCCCACGTGAGATTATTGTAGGGTCCGGGATCGAACATTATTACTTTTGAGTTATCAAATTCGAGAGCTGTTGCTGAAATGGTATCTGCAATAGTCTGAAGAGTACAATTTGGGGACATAGTCCTGAAAACTGGCAATATCTCCGGAAAGCCAAATGTGCCAATGCACTCTACTTTAACACCAAGATTTCCCATTGCATTACCTGTTATGACCATGTTGCCTCCAATCTTGGATAGCTTAGTCTGCAGTTCTACACCACAACTCTTATTTTCGAGGTTTATCAGAAACTCTCCAAACTGACTGCTCTCAGTAAAATAACCGGTAACTTCATTCCCGTTTTTCTCCCTGACAATATGGATAATATAGTCAATACATGCATCAAATCCGAGAAATGCACTCCTTTCAGCAATAGTATTATGCTTAAGCCTGGATACAATTTGCGGAATTGTTTCAATGATCTGTGTATTCAAATTAATACCTTTTGTTTATATGATTTATAAAACCAATTAAAATACTTTATTCATTTGTGGTAAAAAAAGATAACTCCAAAGGTACACAAAGGTCCCGATGGCAATCGGGAGCATGAAAGCACGCAATAAAAAAAATCAAATTCAGATACTCACTGAGGCTTCCTTATCGAGCAGCAAAAAAGCATTTTTATGCAACTTTATTGCTGAAGCAGGAAAAACAGGTGAAGGATCAACATCAATCAATAGCTTTACGACTTCAGCTTTTCTCTTGCCATTCAGCTGCAGGATAACTGTTTTAGCTTCCATTATGTACTTTATTCCCAGCGTAATTCCCTTTGTAAGGGTCACACTGCCTGAAAAGTATTTCTGGCCAACTTTCCTGGTTGTCTCATCAAGATTAACAATATGTGAATAAAGATCGAAGGAGGTTCCAGGCTCATTTAACCCAAGGTGGCCGTTCATGCCGGCTCCCAGGAGCATCATATCTATTGGGCCATATTTTTTAATAAAATTGTCTGTCTCGATGCATTCCTGTTTCAGATCAGAAGATTCGCCGTCGAAGAAGTGAAGGTTTTCTTCAGAATAATCGATATGATCGAAGAGATGTTTTTTAAGAAATGAAAAACAGTTTTCGCTTTTCATGGCGCCAATATTTGCCCATTCATCCAGACCAACGATTTTACATTTTTTAAAACTGATGTTCCCTTTCCTGTTAAGTTCTATCAGATGTTCAAAAGTTCCAACAGACGTCTCACCGGCAGGAAAACAGAGCAAAGCATCGGGTTTTTTCAGAATAATGGCAGCAATCTGTTCTGCTGTTTTAACCGACAATTCTTTATAATCGTTAAATATAACTTGTTTCACTTCAGGATTATTTTGTAAAATTAAACAATTTCTTAGCGGCTTAGCGGCTTTGCGAGTAAAAATAAAAATTCTCGCAAAGGCGCAGAGTAGCAAAGATTATCAAAAATCAGCTATCAGAGTTTCATTTCGCCCCAGCCTTTCCTATATTCTCTTTTAACGAACTGGTTGGCTTTTTCAAAATTCGTAATTCTCATATTTGCCCCATCCCATTTGTAATTAATATATCTTCCCGGGAAAGTATATCCTTCCATTTGTCCATAAACAGGATCTTTTCTGCTTATTTTTTCCCTGATATTGAAGCTTCTCAATAAGAAGTTACCCATCAGTACAGTTTCAGTCAGAGGTCCGGCATATCCAACAAAGGGTGAATCGACTTCTGCATTTCCATAACCTGCAATGCATGCATCAATCCATTGCCACCAATGGCCATCCATATCGCCGGTTACTCGGGGATATTTTTGCGGAACAGAAATTTCTTTATTTCTTGAAAGTGGTAAAAGAACAGGATTCCTTCCACCCCATCCGCATGCTGCTTTTCCTTTTGTTCCTATAAACAATGTTCCTCCTTCATAATCGTTAAGACCAGAGGATAATCGCATAAAATTTCGTTCATATTCACATCAGGATCAATTTCGTTCGGTCTTTCCGGTGTTATACCGCCATCCATCCAGTAAAGATCCAGGTCCTTACCGTTTTTCAGTTTATACCTGAAACGGATTGAACTCGATACAGGTCCGCTGTCAGGATAAAGTCCTTCATTAAAAATGCCGTTATATACAGTGCTTGCACTGCATGAATACTTCCGTAGGATATCCAAGACTAAGCAATTTAAAAGGAGGTCCTATAATATGGCATCCCATATCGCCCAAGCGCCCCTGTACCAAACCTCCACCATCCTCGCCAGTTAAAAGGTACCAGGTTATCGATATAATTGGTTTCTTCAGCTGTGCCCAGCCAGAGATCCCAGTTGAGTTCCTTAGGTACAGGCGGATGTAGTATTTGGCCATGGAATTCCCTGTGGCCATACAGGCCTGTCAGTCCAGCAAAAAACTTTTTCGATCTCGCCCAAGCACATCTGCTTCAATCCATTCTCTCAGAGTACGCATTCCGTCGCATGAAGCACCCTGATCGCCCATCTGGGTTACAACCTTATACTTTTCAGCGGCCTGTGTAAGGATCCTGGCTTCATAGATATCGTGAGTCAAAGGTTTTTGAAGATACAGGTGCTTTTTAAGCTGCATGGCACTAAGTCCGACAATCGCATGATTATGGTCTGGAATAGCAACAGAAACGGCATCAAAATTTTTGCTTTCCTTATCGAACATTTCCCGCCAGTCGTGATAAAATTTGGCTTTTGGAAATTGTTTTATCCTGGGTGCTGCCTGCCTGTCATCAACATCGCAAAGAAAAGCAATTTCAGCATTTTTTTTCGGCGCAATTGCATAATGACGGATATCGTCGGCAGCTTCACCGCCACATCCTACAGCTGCAATAAGAAGTTTGTCGCTCGGAGTAACATGCCCAAGTCCGCTTACAGTGAAATTCGGCAGGATTGTTAAAGCGGCTGCCCCTGAGGCAGCCGTTTTTACAAAATTCCGTCTGTGAAATATCTTTAGTTTATTCGGGTTTACGATTCATTGTTTTAATTATAAGCGGTTAAATATTTCAATTAACCACCTTAATATTGTTATTTAGTCGTTTTTTTCAAAGGTCTGACAGCAACTTCCTTGAAGAAGACAACATCCTTATCACTGTGATTCTGAAGTCCCATATAGCCTGACAATGGACGAGGCCCACGCTGAGGTTCAAAATCAAATTTACGTGCCGGAACAGGATCACCTTCTTTAAAATCAGTAACTTTTACTCCATTCAGATAGACAATAGTCCTTGGTCCGTCAAGAGTAATTTCCATCGTATTCCATTGTGGGCCGGGTTTGCCGGTTTTTGCCAATGGTTTTGTAAGAGAATACAACATTCCAGTATAGTGGTAGTCATCTTCTCCTGATGCTTCAGGATTATTATCAATCTGAACTTCATATCCATAATGAACAGGCATCCATTCTTCACGAGGTTCAATCGGGATACGGATAAAAACTCCGGAATTGCTATTAGAATCACGCATTGCATAAACTACGCGGATGACACAATCTTGAAACTTTTGGCCCTGTCCAGTATAATAATCCCATTCCCCCTTTAGATTTTAACAAACCATTTTCAACATAATGTGAGCCAGGGCCTACCTGTTTCCAACCTGTAAGATCTTTGCCGTTGAATAACTGCCTCCATTGAGTAGTGTCAGCAACACCTGCCGATACACTTTTTGTAAGAACAAGTAATAAACACAAAATCAGACTAAACATTAAAAACGATTTAGCTGAGATGATTCCTGAAGGAGTTTCTTGCTTTTCATTTAATTTTTTTTCCATAGTTTTCAATTTTAAATTAATTAGTATTTTTTTTTCGTATCGTTGCATTCTGAACAATGGGCTTCGCCCAGAAGCTTAAACTTAGAATATATAGCCAAAGGTAAATACAAAATCATCATTCCTGCCTGTAATCCTATAAGATCTTTTAACTTTCCGATAAGCAATGAAAATATCGCTCCGCCTGCAATTGCAGTGCAAAGAATACCCGCAAATGAACCATGAAACCGCGTAACGCTGTTTAAAGCCAGTGAAAAAATGATACCATACATTACAGAAAGGCAAAAACCCAGTGCCGGAAAACCAAACAAAGCAACTTTTGCACTTCCAAAAAGTGTAAATGTCAATACAATAAATGTGGCAGATGAAAAAATACGCAATACGATTTTGCTGTCAATAATTTTTAATAAGATCAGACCAAGAACACAACCGACAGTCATCATACCCCAAAATAAGCCAACAGTTGCAGCTCCTTCCGTTTCCGGCTTAAAACCATGATATGTTCTTAAAAATTCTGAAATCCAATTTGCAATTCCCTGTTCCATCCCTACATAAGCAAATATACCGAAGAAAAAAAGTATAACAGTCTTCTGCCTGAACAGTTCCACATGTGTTTCCCATGCCCCTACAATTTCATCTTCTTTCCTTACGACCTTTGGAAAACGTACCAGGAATATAATTGCTACCATCAGAAAACTAATAAAAGCAAAATATCCAGTAAATTGAAACCCATGGCAGGTGATGTGGTGTCAGCCATGCCATTAAATTTATAAAGAATCCCTGGCCGGTATGTTGACTATTTAGATTTGATACCAGATATGAATATACAAACGGGCTGAGAAAAGAAGCGCCTCCGAATACAAGCTGAACAATAAGATTATTAAATGCAAAGTGCTCCTCTCCTCCTGTCACCCTGAGCAAAGGAAATAATGCCACCTGTAAAAGAGCCATTCCACAGCCAATCAAAAACAAGGAAAATAAGAATACCGGGAAAACAGGAAACAGGGAGAATAAAAGCGCACCTAAAAGTGCAAGAACCCATGCAAAAACAAGACTTTTCTTTTCATCGTATTTCTGAACAATCATCCCCGAAGGAATTGACATTAAAGCATATGCAATGAAAAAGGAAAAGGGAAGCAACCCTGTCATTGTCCCGTTTAATGAAAAACTGTCACTAACATTTGGATTTATTGATCCAAGTATATTGGTCAGAAAAGATATAGCAAAGAATATAAAGAAAATAAGAATGACGAGATAATAATTTCGCTTCATGGGAAAATTATAATATGTTTTACCTCCTGTCCTTAAAAAAACAGCATATAAAAATAGAAATAATTCACAATGTGGCGATTCAAATAACGATTATGTATTCAACAATTTCTTTTTTGAATTCCTTTGAGTTATTTTGTAGTAACTTTGCGTTTCACTGTGGGAAAAAAGATTTAACCACGGAGTCGCACTAAGAAGATCAAAAAGGATCACAAAGTAAAATTAACAATCAGGTAAGATGGAAACAAAATATTTTTCTCTCAGTCCAGTTGAGAATAACAGGATGGTGAAAATAGTACAGATAGTATTCGGTATTTTGTGCATTGGTGTTGCAATATTCTGGTTAGTTTTCAACTTCAGGTCTTTTAAGGCCAATAGTATACTCTGGATTACAATAATATTCCTTTCCGGATTTGGTTTTTACCAGGTATGGACCGGGTTAGGCAAAGCAACCAGGTTCATTGAGATAAGCTCTGACAAGGTAAGGCTAAAGACAACCATCTTACTTGCTGCCGTTGATATGGTTGCCGGAGATATTGAAAAAATAGAATTATTCCCTCTCAACCTGATATTCTACTTAAAAACAAATAAGAAAATTATTCTCAGATTCGGTAGTACCTATTATGAAACCAATGAAAAAATCAAAGATGAAATTCTCAGTTTTGCCGAATTAAACTCGATAAGTGCAGAAATAAAAGAGGAAAAGTTATAATTACTCTGTCACCCTATTAGCCTTTCATGACTATGTAGAGCCAGGTCTGATACCTGGCTCTAAAATATAATTATATTCAGACCTTAATGAAGAAGCACAGACCACCGAGAAAATCAAAAGTTACGATCAGTAAATTCTCATAGACTCAATATTTTTTCCCAGGCGCTTTTATTTACAGGTATTCCGTTTTTAAGGTTTTCATTTCTTAAATGAACGACATTTTCTCCAGGATACCTCACTTTTACAGAAGGATTTTCGGGGTTGGATTTATGCAGATCTTCTATTATCTGATGTATTGAATTGTCAATAGCAGTAAAATTATGCAGGTTTTTAATGTTGAAAGCTATAAAAACCTGTGATACACTATATTCTGATTTGCAGCTTTGTATCTGATGAGTCGAAAGCCCGCCCGAAAAAACTGTTGCCAAAATATCCAGTAAAATTGACAGGCCTGCTCCTTTCCAGTATCCTGCGGGAAGGACTCTCCACGATTCAAGGATTTCCGCAGGATCATTTGTCAATTCACCATGTTTATTAAATCCACCTGGATAAGGAAGCATACTGCCTTCATTTCTAAGAGATTCCATCTTACCATAAGAATATTGCGACATGGCAAAATCGAGAACAATTGCCTCATTCTGATAAGGCACTCCTATCACAAATGGATTGTTTCCTATTCTTGGATCTGTAGCGCCCCAGGCTGGCATATTTTTACATGTGTTAGTCCAGCAGATAATTACAAACCCTTTCCTTGCGGCCTGCCATCCATAAGTTCCCCCACGCATCCAGTGATTGGTATTAGCCAGGGTGACCATGCCGATTCCATTTTTTTGTGAAATTTCCATGGCACGATCAGCAGCAAAAGAAGCATTTAATGGTCCGGGACCAAGATTTCCATTCCATTGTTCCATTGCTCCCATACTGTTCAACAGTGATGGAACAGCTTCAGGTATTATAAAACCATCAAGAGTATTTTTCACAAATCTTGGAAATCTGTTAATTCCATGAGAGTTGACTCCCTCTGCGCTGTTTATTGCAAAAATTTCGGCGCATTTTTCTGCCTTTGGTTCGGAGAAACCAATTCCTGAAAGAACCCTGATAAATTCAGATTTCATTTTATCGTACGGTACCCTGACGGATTGTTCATCAATTGACATAGTGTAAAAATCTGATTTATATTATTTATCATGTTGTTCAAATTGAGCGTCTCTGCTGGTAATTATATGAACACCCTTCTTAGCAAGTTCGCATTTTATTTTATCAAATTTATCCGGATATAAAGGACGGGAGGCATCTTCGATCAGTGTTGCTGTAAAACCTTCCGAAATTGAATCAAGAATTGTATAATAAACACAAATATCTGCAGCTAAGCCGCAAAAATGGATATCAGAAATATTCTTATCCCTCAGGAAACCTGAAAGTCCGGTGCTGATCTTATGATTATTATCAAAGAATCCGCTATAACTGTCGACGTCAGGATCCATGCCTTTCCGGAATATGGCAGCGATTCTTGCAGTTTCGATATCTTTATGCAAATCAGCACCATGAGATCCCTGAATACAGTGGTCAGGCCAGAGTATTTGTTGTACTCCGTTCAGAATTATTTTTTCAAATGGTTTCTTTGCATAATGGTTAGATGCAAAACTCTTATGATTTTTTGGATGCCAGTCCTGTGTTGCAACAACAAGATCAAAACATTCCTGAATCCTGTTGATAACCGGTACTATCATATCACCCTCAGGCACTTCAAGCGGACCAGCCGGCATGAAGTCATTCTGTACATCAACTAGGACAAGTGCTTTCATTTCATTCTATTTTTTAAATTCAACTATGAGCCTGTTTCGTTCAGATTGCAGCTTTTCGCTGATTCCTATTTTGTATATATGAGGGTTATCAAACCGCTTATATTCTTCAGGCAGTCTCCCCAATCTCTGACTGGTATACTGCGCTATCTCCTTCAAGGATCTAGGATTATCCAATCTCAAACCATTTTCCATCACCTTATGCAAAAGTGGTTCTTTTATCCTGTTTTTTAATGAAAGTGACTTAAGAGGATAAACAGGATGATGAATTATATCAAACTCTGCTTCATAAGCCATCACTACTGCATCGACCCCAGCGAATTTATTATTATTATCAATAATCCGGTAGACCTGTTTCTGATAAGGTAAAGTTATTTTACTCACATTTTCTGACAATTTGATCCTCGGTTTTCCATTTGAATAAGATAATTTATAAACACCATCCAGGGCAGCATCAGGATAACCTGTGACAAGACTTGTGCCAACTCCAAATAAATCTATCGGAGCCTGTTGTTCTAAAAGACTTTTAATAATATATTCATCCAGCTGGTTTGAAACGGCAATCTTAACATAATCCAGACCTGCTTCATTTAACCTTCTCCTGCTCTCTTTTGCCAGATATGCCAGGTCTCCGCTATCAAGTCTGATTCCCTGCAGCCGCAGACCTTTTTCTTCCATGCTTTTTGCAACCTTTATGGCATTAGGAATACCACTTCGCAGTGTATCGTATGTATCCACGACAAGCACGCAATCATTTGGATTCACTTCAGCAAAACGGCTGAAAGCTGATAATTCATCATCAAAACTTTCAATATATGAATGCGCCATCGTTCCTGAAGCAGGAATATCATAATCGCGAGCTGCAAGTACATTGCTGGTACCGTCAAATCCTCCGATAAAGGCAGCCCTGCTGGCATAATAACCTCCTGGACCATGCGCCCTACGCAATCCGAAATCAATTAAATCACGACCATCTGCAGCCAGCCGCATACGGCTTGCCTTTGTAGCTACCAGTGTCTGAAAATTGAGTATATTGAGAAGAAGCGTTTCAATAATCTGAGCTTCAATAATATTTGCTTCAATCTGAAGTACAGGACGTACAGGAAATACCAGATCTCCTTCTTCAGAACTATAAATATCCCCTTTAAATCTGAATTTTTTGAGATAGCTTATATAATCGGGATGATATCCCTGCTCCTTTAAAAAGGAAAGATCCTGACTGTCAAACTGAAAAATACTGAGGATGTTCAGCGAGATCTTCCAATCCTGCAAAAACAGCATATCCTCCATTGAAGGGCAATATGCGGAAGAAGTAGTCGAAAACAGCCCTGGTATCTTTTTGCCCCTTAAGAAAATAGACCTGAGACATGGTCAGCTGATACTTATCAGTATATGTAGCTGAGTATTTGAACATATTAATATTAATATTGATTTCGAATTTTCATTCTTAATACCCATTTTTTCAGCATCAAGGTAAAGAAATTCTGAAATGCCCTGACGTTAATGTTATATTTCTTTTTGCCAAAACATAAGACAATAAATAATTTTACACCCTCAATTTCACGAGCAGCACGTTAAGAATCCACAAAACTGCCTGTGAACTTTCATTCAGAATAATTGTTAAATTCTGTAATAAATCATATATGTCTTCGTAACTTTCAATGTAGTGAACAATCCTATTCTTAAAAAGTTTTAAACAAAAAAGTTGAGCAAGAAATACTTATTAATAATAGCAACAGGATTGCTGATTTTTCTGGTCAGCACTTCTTTAAATGGACAGGTGCTCAAAGATTCAACTTCAATAAAGCTGATAAAGAAGGGTATAGATTACGTTTATAACTTCGAGTTTAATAATGCAAAAAATGTCGGGGAAGAACTCAAAAAACTCTATCCCGGAAACCCTGTAAATTACCTTTTTGATGGAATGATAACCTATTGGGAAAATTACCCGCTCATTATAACTTCGGATGCCCGTGTCTCATTCGAAGATAATATGAAGAAATGCATCGATTTATGTTCAAAGAATACTGACCAGGCTAATGAAGCTGAAATTCTTCTGATAAATCTATGTGCAAGAGGTTTGCTTTTGCTGTTTTATACTGATAATTACCTCAGTTTTGAAGTGTTTCCGATCGCAGCCAGCACATATCAGTGTATAAGACACTCCTTTGATCTGACATCACATTATTCCGATTTTTACTTTTTCACAGGTGTATACAATTATTATCGTCAAGCCTACCCTGATGCTCATCCTGTTTACAAAACCCTGGCATTTCCTTTTCCCGGAGGCAGCCGGGTTAAGGGATTATCAGATTTGCAGATAGTTGCTAAAAACTCAATATTCCTTAAAGCTGAAGCATATTCTTTTCTGACGGAAATAAACCTCGAGTATGAAAATAATTATCAGCAGGCTACCTTTTACAGCAAAAGTCTGCATAGAATATATCCCGATAACCCTGAATATATGGGATCGTTAATTAAAAATCTTTTGCTGTTAAGGAATTATGATGAAGCTGAAAAGGAAATAATATCTTCTATCTCATACCAGAATCTGTATTTCCAGGCACAGCTTACTGTATTTGAAGGCATATTGGAGGAGAAAAAGTACCATAATCTGGCATTGGCGCAGGAAGATTATATAAAGGGAATTAAAGACATTTCCATTTTCAGAAGCTATGGAAATGAATTTGCAGCTTATGCCTATTTCGGGCTCAGCCGAATCAGCGAGATCAACGGGAATACTGATAATATGAAAATTTACAGGAAACTTGCACTTAAACTGGCGGATTTCAAGAATATTGACTTTAATTAAGATTATATTCTATTAATACCGGGAACCAAAAAGTCATCCAATCTTGAAAAATTGTAATAAAATAAACTGATAT
Source organism: uncultured Bacteroidales bacterium (assembly GCA_963747625.1). Lineage (GTDB taxonomy): Bacteria > Bacteroidota > Bacteroidia > Bacteroidales > VadinHA17 > LD21. The sequence continues at coordinate 24,503 of CAVVGP010000126.1, forward strand.
AAATTCAGATTAAAAGTTTACATTAGATTTTAAAAACAACGTGTTTTAATCTGAAAACAAATTCAAATCAGTTCAATAAACAACTCCAAATGACATGAAAAAATACTATGGTTACTTACTGCTGTTTTTTATGTTGTTGTTATCATGCTCAAAAAGCAATAGGGCATTTTATGATAAAGTGCTAAGTGATTTTGGAACAAGGAGCTATTTCATCGCTTTGGATATTAAGTCTGATTTTTATAAAGGACGTGTATTAATTGAAAATAACGATCTCTATAATTTTTTAAATAAGACAAAAGGATGGGATAAGGAAAGATATAAAGCCAGGATGCTTAAAATTTTAGCTCACAAAGAACATCTTATTTGGTAAAACAGATTTGCTTAAATGGAAGTTCGTACAGGTTAAGGAGATAAAAAGCGTATACCTGGCTGCTAACAAAGGAGTAAACTCATTCCTGGCAAATTATTTTGATGGAACGGTTTTCAGATACTCCGTACAGGACGATGTGAAGAATGCAGTCATCAACCAGCTTTTTTACTGGAATATCCCCGTAAAAAAGCTGGGTCGTTGACTGCATTCTTCACATCGTCCTGTACGGAGTATCTGAAAACCGTTCCATCAAAATAATTTGCCAGGAATGAGTTTACTCCTTTGTTAGCACCAGGTGGGGGCTTTTTATCTCCTTTAACCTGTACGAACTTCCATTTAAGCAAATCTGTTTTACGAATGAAGTGACTTTTATGCTGTGAGCTAAAATTTTAAGCATCCTGGCTTTATATCTTTCCTTATCCGAGTCCTTTTGTCTTATTTAAAAAATTATAGAGATCGTTATTTTCAATTAATACACGTCCTTTAGAAAAAATGAGACTTAATATCCAAAGCGATGGAAATAGCTCCTTGTTCCAAAATCACTTAGCACTTTATCATAAAATGCCCTATTGCTTTTTAAGCATGATAACAACAACATAAAAACGGCAACTAACCATAGTATTTTTTCATGTCATTTGGAGTTGTTTATTGAACTGATTTTGAATTTGTTTTAAGATAAAAACACGTTGTTTTTAAAATCTAATGTAAACTTTAATCGAATTTATATCAGTTTATTTTATTACAATTTTTCAAGATTCGATGACTTTTTGGTTCCGGTATTAATGGAATATAATCTTAATTAAAGTCAATATTCTTGAAATCGCCAGTTTAAGTGGAAGTTTCCTGTAAATTTTCATATTATCAGTATTCCCGTTGATCTCGCTGATTCGGCTAAGCCCGAAATAGGCATAAGCTGCAAACATTTCCATAGCTCTGGAACTGGAAATTTCTTTAATTCCCTTTATATAATCTTCCTGCGCCAATGCCAGATTATGGTACTTTTTCTCCTCCAATATGCCTTCAAATTCATAAGCTGTGCCTAGTACGACAGATTCTGGTATGAGATAGAAGATATTATTTCCTTTTCAGTTTCATCATAATTCCTTCGCCGCAAAAGATTTTTAATTAACATCCCATATATTCAGGGTTATCGGGATATATTCTATGCAGACTTTTGCTGTAAAAGGTAGCTCTGCTGATAATTATTTTCATACTCGAGGTTTATTTCCGTCAGAAAAATATGCTTCAGCTTTAAGGAATATTGAGTTTTTAGCAACTATCTGCAAATCTGATAATCCCTTGACCCGGCTGCCTCCGGGAAAAAGAAATGCCAGGGTTTTGTAAACAGGATGAGCATCAGAGTTAGCCTGACGATAATAATTGTATACACCTGTGAAAAAGTAAAAATCGGAATAATGTGATGTCGGATCAAAGGAGTGTCTTATACACTGATATGTGCTGGCTGCGATCGGAAACACTTCAAAACTGAGGTAATTATCAGTATAAAACAGCAAAAGCAAACCTCTTGCACATAGATTTATCAGAAGAATTTCAGCTTCATTAGCCTGGTCAGTATTCTTTGAACATAAATCGATGCATTTCTTCATATTATCTTCAAATGAGCACACGGGCATCCGAAGTTATAATAAGCAGGTAATTTTCCCAATAGGTTATCATTCCATCAAAAAGGTAATTTACAGGGTTTCCGGGATAGAGTTTTTTGAGTTCTTCCCCGACATTTTTTGCATTATTAAACTCGAAGTTATAAACGTAATCTATACCCTTCTTTATCAGCTTTATTGAAATTAGAAATCTTTGACACCTGTCCCATTTAAAGAAGTGCTGACCAGAAAAATCAGCAATCCTCTTGCTATTATTAATAAGTATTTCTTGCTCAACTTTTTTGTTTTTAAAACTTTTTAAGAATAGGATTGTTCACTACATTAAAGTTACGAAGACATATATAATTTCGTACAGAATTTAACAAACTTATTCTGAATGAAAGTTCACAGGCAGTTTTGTGGATTCTTAACGTGCTGCTCGTGAAATTGAGGGTGTAAAATTATTTATTGTCTTATGTTTTGGCAAAAAGAAATATAACATTAACATTCAGGGCATTTCAGAATTTCTTCTCTTGATGCTGAAAAAATAGGTATGGGGAATGAAAATTCGAAATCAATATTAATATTAATATGTTCAAATATTCAGCTACATACACTGATAGATATCAGTTGACCATGTCGCAGGTCTATTTCTGAAAGGGCAAAAAATACGAAGCAATTTTCGACTATTATTTCAGAAGATTGTTCAATGGAGGATATGCTGTTTTTGCAGGATTGGAAGATTTGCTGAAACATCCTCAGTATTATTTCAGTTTTGATAGTCAGGATCTTTGCCTTTTTAAAGGAACAGGGATACCATCCTGATATTATAAGCTATCTTAAAGAGTTCAGATTTTAAGGTGATATTTATAGTTCTGATGAAAGTCGATTTAGTATTTAGCCCGGTACGTCCTGTTCTTCAGATTGAAGCGAACATTATTGAAGCTCAGAATATTAAGACATTTCTTTTGAATATAATAAATTTTTCAGACACTAAATCCTTCAAAGGGGAGCCGGATGCATCAAGCAGCAGATAGTACATGATTGATTTGATCTCGGAGCGTAGGGCACATGGTGCAGGAGGTTACTATGCAAGCAGGGCTGCTTTTATCGGAGGGTTTGCCGGAACCGTAATGTAATTGCAGGTCGCGATTATGATATTCCTGTTTCAGGAACGATGGCAGATTCATATATTGAAAGTTTTGATGATGAGCTGTCAGCTTTCATTCGTTTTTCTAAATTCTATCCTAATAATTCTATCTTGTTGGTCGGATACTTACGATACACTTCGAAGTGGCTTTCCTAATGCCGTAAAGGTTGCAAAAAGGATGGAAGCAAAGGGGTCTGCGGCTGAAGGGAATCCGACTCTGATAGCGGGGACCTGGCATATCTGGCAAAAGAGAGCCGGAAAAGGTTAAATGAATGAAGTTCTGGAGTATGTTAAGATATCTGTTTCAAACCAGCTGGATGAATATATAATTAAAAGTCTTATGGAACAACGGGCTCCGATAGATATATTTGGTATTGGCACAGATTGTTACCGGATATCCCGATGCAGACCTCGATGGTGTATATAAATACTTCATTGTGAATGGGAAGCTGAGGATCAAATTGTTGGAAATTGTGAGTAAAATTTAGCGTTCCTATAAGAAACAGGTCTACAGAATAGTTGATAGTAATAGTAAATTTGTTGGGCCGACGAGTAGCAATGGCTGATGAACATGAGTTTGATAAATTTATCATCCTATTTATTCCTCTAAAGTCATTTTCACTGCAAATCAATATAAAGAACATTGTTCCATAAAGTGATGGAAGACGTTTGAGAAAGGACAATCCTAGAAAACTTAAGGGAGATAGCTCATTATAGTAGTGAACAGAGATTAAGAAGACTGCCTGAAGAATATAAGCGGTTTGATAACCCTCATATATATAAAGTAGGAATCAGCAGAAAGGCTTCAAACTGAACGAAACAGGCTTATAGAAGAGTATAAAAAATAAAATGAATATGAAAGTTCTTCTTCCTCGTAGATGTACAAATGACTTTATGCCGGAAGGAAGCCTTGCTGTACCTGAGAGGAGACTTGATAGTTCCTGTTATTAATAGGATTCAGGAAGTATTTTAATATTGATATTAGCAATCCAGGTCTGGCATCCGAAAAACCATAGGTAGTTTTGCATCGAATCGTCATGCTAAAAAGCCATTTAAAAAAATATTTCTGAACGGTGTTCAGCAGATCCTCTGGCCTGATCATTGTATTCAGGGATCATAAAGGTGCTGATTTTCATAACGGTCTTGAATCTACCAAGATTCAGCTGTTATATTAGTAAAGGGATGGATCCTGAAGTCGACAGCTATAGCGGATTTTTCGATAATACTCATAAGATCAGCACCGGATGATCTGGTTATCTGAAAGATAAGGATGTTTCGGAAATACTTTTTTGCGGCTTAGCTGCTGATATTTGCGTTTATTATACAATTCTCGATTCAATATAGGAAGGTTTCTCAGCAACACTGATCGAGGATGCCTCCCGTCCTTTATATCCGGATAAATTTGATAAAATAAAATGCGAACTTGCTAAGAAGGGTGTTCATGAGAATAATTAGCAGAGACGCTCAATTTGAACAACATGATAAATAATATAAATCAGATTTTTACACTATGTCAATTGATGAACGATCCGTTCAGCAATATG
>CAVVGP010000127.1:0-16700 GCA_963747625.1 uncultured Bacteroidales bacterium
CCTAATATTGAGAATTCCATGGAAGCCACTGCCAACCTCGAGATATCCGAGATGGAAAAAAATACCGGTTATCTGGGAATCATTGCAGGTATAGCCCCAATGCTGGGTTTCATTGGAACTATTGCCGGAGTAATAAAAATCTTTTATAACATATCATTGGCTGATAATATCAGTATTGGTATTATAGCCGGCGGATTGTATCAGAAAATGATTTGCAGCGGAACAGGATTAATTGTTGGAGTTATTGCCTATAGCTGTTATCACTATCTGCAAATGATGATAGACAGATATTCAATAAATATGCAAAGACAGGTAAATGAGGTAATAAAAGTATTATAAAATGATTATTAAGAGAAAAAAACATTTTAAGCCAGAGGTAAGTACTTCATCGCTAAATGATATAATGTTTTTCCTTCTGTTGTTCTTTCTGATTGTTTCATCACTGGCTAATCCCAATGTAATAAAGCTCTTGCTGCCAAACTCAAAATCAGCGCAGAATCTTAATAAACAGCAGATCACAATTTCAGTCACAAAAGATAAAAAATACTATATCGACAGCCATCAGATAAACTTTGATGATATAGAACCACTTCTGAAATCCAGAATTACCACCCTCCAGGAACCAACAGTCATTCTAAGACTGGAATATTCACTTACTGTGCAGGATCATGCAGATCTTCTTGAAATTGGCAACAGGCTGAAAGTAAAGATGGTGATGGCACAAATCAAAACACCCCGGGATGTTAAAATCCAGTAACAATAAGGGGCTCAACTTGTCTTGTTAGAAGTCAGTCCCTGAATAATCGGCTATTGCCATTGCAGCGGTGAAATATAATAAAGAACCATAGCCATAAGTATGAGACAGGCTTAAGGCCGTGTCTACATTAATATATAATAAATACTTGATTGTTTATATCCGTTAGACTGTTAAATTAAAACTTTATGATACGAATACTTCTGTTTTTTAAATCCGCCTCTCTTTGAGAATGTAATTGCTCCAATTATTATTCCAAGGCAGATCATACCTGTGATAAACATTCCAACAGATGTATGTCCGGGTTTCTGATAGGCAATGATTACAGGGGCAGCAAGAAGTGAAACGAGGTTTATAACCTTTGATCATTGGGTTAAGTGCAGGGCCTGCAGTATCTTTTAGCGGATCACCAACAGTATCTCCGACAACGGCTGCATGATGAGCGTCTGATCCTTTGCCTCCATAAAGTCCATCTTCGATAGTCTTCTTCGCATTATCCCAGGCACCACCTGCTCCGGCCATAAAGACTGCAAGCAATTGCCCTGAAAGAATAACTCCCGCCAGAAAACCTCCTAAAGCTTCAACTCCCAGAAGAGCTCCGATAAGTATTGGAGATATTACAGCTATCAGTGCCAGAGGAATCAGTTCTCTTTGAGCAGATACTGTACAGATATCAACTGCTCTTTGATAGTCGGGCTTTACGGTACGTTCAATAATGCCAGGGATCCTGAACTGACGACGAACTTCTTCCACAATCTGGGCAGCAGCGCGTGTAACAGCATTAATTGTAAGTGACGAGAAGAGCCATGGAATAGTTCCGCCAATAAGGAAACCAATGAATATTATTGGCACATTTATACGGATACCTGTTTCAATTAACTGAGCTGATTTTTCAAATCCCAGCTGGATCTGAACCTTGCTTACATCAGTAATAAAGATCCGAACAATGCTACTGCTGCAATTACTGCAGAACCAATTGCAACACCTTTTGTAATAGCCTTTGTTGTGTTGCCTGTTGCATCAAGGGAATCCATAATTTTACGGGCATCTTTATCGAGATGGGAAAGTTCTCCTACCCCGTTGGCATTATCGGCAATAGGTCCGAATGCATCCATTGCAACATTGTTTCCAGTAAGAGTAAGCATTCCAATACCTGTCATTGCAACTCCATACAGGACATACACAACAGGTTGTCCATAATAGATCATCACAGAGGCAAAAATTGTTAAAGCAATTACAAGTGTCTGCCATACAGCAATTTCAAAGCCATAGCTCAAACCTTTTAATATTAGTGTTGCAGATCCTGTCTTTGAATTCTTTGCAATATCTTTTACAGGATGATAATTGCCATCGGTAAAATGTTTTGTTATTTCATCAAGTACAACTGCGAGTATAATCCCGACTACAACAGAGAGGAATGAGCGCCAGTCGTGGAGATAGAAAAAGGATAAAACTCCAAAAGCTACAATACTGATTGCTGCTGAGGAATAAAAACCTTTATTGATTGATTGCAGGGCATTATTGCTTTTGCCTGCTTTGCTCCCTTTTACCAGGTAGGTTCCTATTATTGAAGAAAGAACTCCTATACCTCTGACCAGAAGTGGGAAAATTATCCATGAGAGCTGATGTGTCTCTGTGAACAGAACAACTCCAAGAATTAATGTTGAAACAATGGTAACTTCATATGATTCAAATATATCAGCAGCCATACCTGCACAGTCGCCAACATTATCTCCAACCAGGTCAGCTATAACGGCAGCATTTCGTTCATCATCTTCAGGCAGCCCTGCTTCAACCTTCCCAACCAGGTCAGCTCCAACGTCTGCAGCTTTTGTATAAATACCTCCACCGACCCTCATAAAGAGTGCAAGCAATGTACCGCCAAATCCGAATCCAAGAAGTGTATCAGGAGATGCAACACCGAAAATAATGAATATCAGTGTTCCTCCAAGTAATCCTAAACCGTCAGTCAGCATTCCTGTAACTGTTCCTGCACGATAAGCAATTTTCAGAGCTTCCCCAAAACTTCTTCTTGAAGCTGAAGCCACACGACATTTGCCTGAACAGCCATTCTCATTCCAAACTGGCCGACCATCAACGAAAATATTGAACCCATAATAAAGGCAATTGCCCTTCCAAAGCCAATAACCAGCTTAAGAGATTCATCGGAATAACCAATAAAACGCAGTTTCGACTCCTCAGTCGGAGGAACTACATAAACTGACAGGAAAAGAATTACTGTAAATACGAAAATAAGCGGAACAATAGTCTTTAACTGCCTTTTCAGATAAGCATTTGCTCCCAAACGTATACCGTCCCAGACATCCTGCATCTTCTCAGTTCCTTTATCACATGCCATAACCTGCCTTCTCAGAAACAAGGCATAAGCAAGTCCAAAAAAAGCAATAACCAGAACAGTCCAGATTGCGGCTACTTCAAAAGGGGTTGCCCCCGGTAAACTCACCATAATTGATATTCTTTTTAAAATTAATACTATATAGATCTAAAAAATTCATAATTAATGTTTTCCAGCTCCGATAGGCTCGGATACGGATAATAAAGGATCTCATCTTTCGAACCAACATAGAATCCTGTTTCAATTGTCCTGTAAAGAAGTGAACCGGAATAGACCCTCTGAACAGTTTTCATATGTTTTTCATATTCCCCCTTTAAGATTTCAAGACAATCCCTCAGGTGACCAATGTTTGAATATGGCAAATGCTCAACAGATCCGGAAAGTGGATTTGACGCCAGTTCTCCCAGTTTCAGATCGACAAAAAATAGTTTTGGAAGAATGATAGGAATTGATCCATCAGTAAGCCTCTTCAGAAAAGCAGAAGGGGTCAGTTCGCTTGCAACCAATGGTGTTACAGGACATAACTCCTGAAAAAGATGCAGCATACCAGGAACTTCCTTTGATTTGTCATAAGCCACTTTTTTTAATTCAAGTGTATGCCCATTATCGGTTGTAAGATATAAACTCCCAAGCGCTGATAATGGTATCATTTCCAGTGTTTTGTAAACTGAAAGATAGACAGAGCTTTTTGGTTTGCCATCTTCTTTGGCAACGCATCGCTTGTTCAGACTATCCATATCAATCAGTTTCTCAATCTTCGCAAGGTCAACCTCAAAGAATATAGCCTGACCTTTATTTCGTTTTTTTGTGCCAGTTGACAGGTATGAGCCAAAATCTGCCGGTGGCAGCATCGAAGCAATCAATGCTTCCGGGGTCGCTGTTAAATAAATAAATTTACTCATAGGTTAATTATTAATACACATCAAATCAAATTGTTTCAGTTTAAATAACACTGAAAAAAACAAAAGTTCGGAAGGTGCAAATATAGAATAGATTTATGTTCTGCCAAACGAATTAATGAAACATAATTTGTATTATTCTTAAAAATTGTTAAAAGATATTTAAATGCCTGAGAGACAGATTAATTTGACAGAATACCAATCCTAGTAAAGGAAACGGATGAATTTTTCGGAATGGAAAAAAGATAAAATAAATTTAAAATAGCCTCTGAAGTAACTAACTCTTCTTTTTAAAGGAATTGAAAACAAAAGGCATGCTTGTCACAACAATAAGGAAAATGACTATATATCCAAGGTAGTTTTTTATACCTGGAAAATACTTTCCAAGAAAATAGCCGGTCAGAACTAATGTATTTACCCAAAAAAATGCCCCGACAAAACTATATATTATGAATTTATAGAAATCCAACCTGACAATCCCTGCAACTATCGGGGCAAAAGTACGCACTACCGGCAGGAAACGGCTAAGAATAATGGTCTTTTTTCCATGTTTTTTATAAAATTCATTTGCAGCGACAAGATGTTCCTGCCGGAATAAAAGACCCGATTTCCTTCTGAACAGTATCGGGCCTACTTTTTTTCCAAATGCATACCCTACCATGTTGCCTGCGACAGCAGCAATAATTATTAAAATGACCAGTATTGAAGGATGTAATTCAATAATGTTGGTCGAGCACAATAATCCTGCAGTAAATAAAAGTGAATCTCCCGGAAGAAAAAAACCGACAAACAGGCCTGTCTCAGCAAACACAACGAAAAGAAGCAGATAGATTCCTCCATAATGTATGATGCTTTCCGGATTAACCAGCTGCTTCAGGAATTCAAAAATACCACCCATCAACTTTGCTTTTGAAAAGAATCAACTTCTAAATATAACTGATTTTATCTTTATTGAAGAATCGTAGAAAATTTGTATACACTTGTCAATATTGAAAAAAATCTGATTAACAGTGTGACCTCATATTTCAATTATGTTACTTTTATCAGTCTTAATTTTGAACTGAACGATTATTGCACAATCGGATTAAGAATTACAGAAGGTTTATAATTCAACCGGCTGCAGAAGGAAGAAATTTTCAAAAAACAGAAAATAAAAAAGAAATATAACCGATGAAAAGTCTATTCACTATTGTCCCTGTGTTTTGCCTGTTATCAATAGCTTGTAAGCCAAAACCTTCCTTCCGGTACGAACATATCGGAGGTTTTGCTCAGGGCACAACCTATAATATTATTGTAGAAAACAGAAATGGTAAAAATTATACCCAGGCTGTTGATTCAATCCTGAAAGATTTTGATATGACATTTTCGGAATATGTTCCAAACTCTATCATCTCAAGGATTAATTCAAATGATACTACAGTGACTGTCAACGATCACTTTAAATTCCTTTTTGAAGAGTCGAAAGAGATTTGGGAGCAATCCGGAGGTCTTATGGATATTACCGTGGGTCCGATTATTGATGCCCTTGGTTTTGGTCCTAAATCTAAAACCAAAATAGACAGTGCTTTAATAAAACATCTTCTAAAGTATGTAGGTTTCGAAAAAGTCAGCCTGCGCAATGACCGGCTGATTAAAGCTGATACTGCAATGAAAATTGATGCAAACTCAATAGCCCAGGGTTATTCTGTAGACATAGTCAGTGATTTTTTTGAATCGGAAGGTATTAAAAATTATCTGGTTGAAATCGGAGGTGAGGTTCGTGCAAAGGGTAAGAATGAAAATGGTATATACTGGAGAATCGGTGTTGATAAACCCGAAGAAGGCAATATGGTACCAGGAGAAAAGCTTCAGAATATTATAAGCCTTAATAACAAATCAGTGACTACATCGGGTAACTACCGTAAATTTTATGAAGAAAACGGAATAAAATATTCACACATCATTAATCCAAAAACCGGCTTCCCGGTCAACAGCCGATTGCTGAGCGTATCAATAGTTGCTAAAGACTGTATAACTGCAGATGGCTGGGATACGCCTCTCATGGTTATGGGTCTTGAAAACAGCATTGATTTTCTGAAGAAGCACCCTGATCTCGATGGATTATTGATTTATACCGATGACGACGGTAATTATAAGGAGTATATGACAGACGGATTTAAAGCAATGTTGACCAAATAAACGTGTTTTTAATGTATATATCATTATCTGAATAAGTCGGAACAATTCTTTATATAGTTACCTTATAAAGAAACAACTGGTAATAAATAGCAAGATAATCATAGAGTTAAGCAGAGTTGCACTGTCGGCGCCGCAAGATTCAATTTTTTATTCTTTTAACCTGCGAAAGGTTTGTTCAGATCTTCCAATAGCTCCAAGCCCAATATTCCCCTGGCTATTTCACGAACCTCGCCTGTCATGTGAATATTCCAGTTTTTATCAATTTGTATTTTCAGTTCCCCTCCCTGCATATGCATTGTAAGATCTCCCTTGATCAGTCCTCTTTTAACCAGAATGCATGATGCTGCGCATGATGAACTACCTGATGCCAGAGTGTATCCGGCTCCACGTTCCCAGATCAGTATCTGCGCATCTTTATCGGAAAGGACCCTGGCAAATTGTACATTGATACGGTTGGGAAACAATGGATGATTTTCCAGTAAAGGACCATAAGTGCGTATTTCTTTTTCATCCAGTTCCTGTTTGATAACAACGCAATGCGGGTTGCCTACTGAAACACAATTCACTTCAAATTCCTTATCGCCTGCCATTATTTTTTGACCGATGAATTCAGGCTGATCCGAATTAACAGGGATATCTCGCGATGCAAAGATTGCCTTCCCCATATCCAGACGAATCATCTTTGCTTTTCCATTTTCTTCTTCAACAATATCGGCATATACAATATCAGTCAAAGTTTCCAGGGAAAACTGTCGTGTCTTTGCATGGCCATAGTCATACAGATATTTGCATAAAATACGAAGTCCGTTACCGCTTTTTTCGGCTTCCGAACCGTCAGGATTATAAACCCTGAAACCGAAATCAGCTTTTGCCGATGGAACCATCATAACAATGCCATCTGATCCTATCCCGAAATGGATGTTGCACAAACGCATTATTGCCTGCTTTGTGAGCTGAAAATCTATATTTGTACTCTCAAGGACAATATACTCATTGCCCAGTCCATGCATTTTGACAAAACTGTTTTTCTCCATTGATAGCTTATAAATCGGGATATTAAATAATAAAATTTCTGACAAGATCTTCAAGAGTGTCCCTTCTTCTTATCAGCCGGAAATTGCCATCAGCCTCTATAAGAACTTCGGCAGGACGAAGGCGGCTGTTGTAATTCGAGCTCATCGAATATCCGTAAGCCCCGCTGTCAAGAACACCAAGAATGTCATTCTCAAAAATTTCAGGGAGCATTCTTTCTTTGGCTATTATATCTCCTGTCTCACAGATATTGCCAACAATATTCACTGTCTCCTCTTTCAACGAAGGAGTGCCATTTTCCCTGTACACTTCAATGTCGTGATGTGAATCGTACATTACCGGGCGTATGAGCACATTAAAACCCAGGTCAGTACCGACATATTTAATATTGTAATTCGTTTTAAGAGCATTTACTTTCCCAAGCAGGATACTTGATTCAGCCACAATGTATCGTCCGGGTTCAATTTTGAATTCGATATTTTTTCCATACTCTTTCACCCATGAATGAATAACCTCAGTGAGCTTTCCACCCAGGTTTTTCAGATCGAGCCTGGGTTGATCGGACTGTTTATTATATGGAATTCCAAATCCGCCCCCAAGGTCGATAAACTCAAGGTCATCAAATTGTCTGGCCAGGGAAAGAATATTGCCCGTACTCTCCAAATAGGCTTCGCTGTCCATAAAAAGTGAACCAATATGCTGGTTAATACCAGCTAGTCTAAGTTTATATTTCTTAAGGATTTTTTTTACCTCCGGAATACTGTTCATTTCAATTCCGAACTTGGTTTTTTGTCCGGCAGTTGTTACCTTTTCATGATGTCCTGCTCCAATACCAGGATTTATCCTGAATGCCACCTTTCCGCCGGGGTTGATCCTGCCAAACATCTCCAGCTGCGAAACAGAATCAACAGAAATATTTACTCCTGCATTAATGGCATATTTAAATTCATCTTCACTTACATTATTGCTTATATATAAAATTTCTTCAGGTTTATACCCGGCCATCATATTCAAATATATTTCACCGGGCGACATGGCATCGACCCTCAATCCTTCACTCTTTACAATCTTAATGATCTCAAGGTTACTGTTCGCTTTAAGGGAATAATTTACCGTGAAATCTGAATAAGAAATAAGCCCTTTCAGATCACGGCATCGTTTTCGCAGAATATTCTCATTATATACATATAGTGGAGTTCCGTATTTTTCAGATAGTTGTATAGGATCGGTGTTCCCAAAAAACCTGGTTTCGCTGCTTACTCTGGAATAAATATAATTCATTGTTTCAGGATGAATAGTAACTTTAATATATTTGCGGCAAAAATATATAAAATGGCGCAGATTAACGATAATTATTTTAAACTTCAGGCCGGCTACCTCTTTCCTGAAATTGGAAGGAGGGTTCGTGAATTTCAGAAAGAGCATCCGCAGGCTGATATCATCAAGATGGGAATTGGTGATGTAACCCAGCCGCTTACTCCTCATGTAATAAGTGCTTTTCATGAAGGCGTTGAAGAAATGTCTAAAGCCGAAACATTTAAAGGCTACGGGCCGGAACAGGGATATGATTTTCTGCGCGAAGCCATTGCAAAAAATGATTACCAGGATCGCGGAGCTGATATCCATGCTGATGAGGTTTTCGTTTCAGACGGTTCAAAATGTGATACTGGCAACATTCTGGAAATCTTTGGCTTAAATAATGTTATTGCCATGCAGGATCCTGTTTATCCGGTTTATGTCGACACAAGCGTGATGGCAGGAAGAACCGGCAAATATCTGGGTAACGGCTACTACGACGGGCTTGTTTACCTGCCATGCAATGCTGAAAATAATTTCATCCCGGAAATTCCGAAAAAGAAAGTGGATATAGTGTTCCTTTGCTTTCCTAATAATCCTACTGGAACAACTGCCGGGAAAGATGAATTAAAAAAATGGGTTGATTATGCAATCAAAAATAAAACTGTCATATTATTCGATTCAGCATATGAAGCTTATATTTCGGACCCTGAGATTCCACATTCCATATATGAAATAGACGGAGCCAGGGATGTAGCGATCGAATTCCGGAGCTTTTCAAAAACAGCAGGATTTACAGGAACCCGCTGTGCCTATACGGTTATCCCAAAAAATCTGGTTGCTTCAACTCCGGATGGATCGGAAAAACCGGTGCAACCACTCTGGTTCAGAAGACATACAACTAAATTCAACGGAGTATCCTACCCGGTACAAAAAGCTGCTGCTGCTATCTTTACACCTGAAGGAAAAAAGGAAGTCAGGGCTACGATCAATTACTATATGAACAATGCCAGAATTCTTCGTGAGAGTCTTTCAAAACTTGGATTTAGGGTCTTCGGCGGAGTTAATGCACCATATGTGTGGGTAAATTCAGGCCGGCAGATTACATCATGGGAACTGTTTGATAAGCTTCTTAATGAGGCACATGTGGTTGGTACTCCGGGATCAGGTTTTGGACCCTCAGGTGAGGGATACTTCAGGTTCTCCTCATTCGCCACTCATGAAAATGTACTAAAAGCTATGGAAAGACTGAAAAACCTGAAATGGCAAACTGTCAACAGATAATAATTACTCTCTGTGTAAAGAAGTCATTTAGTACATCTCCCGGTTTTTATCATCATTTCATTCGCATATTTATTCCACTGCAAATGCCAACAATAATTCATTTATGGGAAAAATGGATTATCCCGGCAGTTGCTAATTATTGATTTTGTGTTAATTTTGCATACAATCCTAACTAATGCCAATGTATGCCTAAAATATCTGCTGTTATTATAACCTACAACGAAGAGTTATTTATTGATAAATGTCTTGCTTCATTAGATGGGATTGCCGATGAGATAATAGTTGTTGATTCATTCTCTACGGATGCAACTGAAGAAATCTGTAAAAAATATAATGTAAAGTTTATTAAACATGAATTTCAAGGCTTCAGGGACCAGAAAAATTTTGCACTTCAATATGCCAGTTATAAAAATATACTGTCGCTGGATGCAGATGAAGCATTAAGCGACAATCTGCGTAAATCCATATTAGCCATAAAAGACAGATGGGAATACGATGGTTACCTCTTCAACAGAAGAAGCAACTATTGCGGAAAATGGATCAATTATTCTCAATGGTACCCTGACAGGCAACTTAGACTTTTCTTCGCTGACCATGGAAGTTGGGGAAAATTCAATCTCCATGAGAAATTCATGCTGGCAAAAGGTTCAAAAATCGGTAAGCTGAAAGGCGACCTGCTTCACTGGCCTTTTTCATCGTTACAGGATCATATCGATAAGATGAATAAATATTCTGTTATCGGCGCTGAAGAATATCACAAAGTTGGAAGAAAAGCCAATCTGTTTACTCCATATATTCATTTTTTATGGGGATTTTTCAGATCTTATATATTAAACAGAGGTTTTCTTGATGGCCATAATGGATATCTGATATGTTCCATTTATGCAAAATCCTCTTTCAATAAATACAGGACACTAAGAAAGCTTAACAAAAACAAGCATAGGGCGAAAAATCAATTTTAATGATCTTCGAAGAAGATATAAAAGAATCTTTAAACACCCTGCGACAAGGTGGTATAATACTCTATCCAACAGATACAATTTGGGGTCTGGGCTGCGATCCTACAAATAATGCAGCAGTCGAAAAAATATTTAAAATAAAATCAAGGGATGAAAACAAAAGCCTCATTATTCTGGCTGACGGATTATCAATGATTGAACGCTATGTCGGAGAATGTCCCGAAATAGTCTTTGAACTTGCCGAAGTTTCTGAAGAACCTCTTACTATTATATATCCGGCAGGTAAAAATCTGGCAAACGGGGTCTTCAGCCAAGATGGTTCAATTGCAATAAGAATATGCCACGATGAATTCTGCAGCGAATTGATAAGCCGGTTTCGCAAACCCATTGTATCTACTTCAGCTAATTTCAGCGGAGCTCCTTCTCCTGGAAATTTCAGTGAAATTGAAAAAAGGCTTATTGATAGTGTCGATTATGTTGTAAAGTACCGGCAAAATGACCGGAGTAATGCTACTGCATCCCCGGTCATCAAAGTAAACAAAGACGGTACAATTAAAATTATAAGAAAATAATTATTTTGATCTGACCTTTCCTGATCCTGATACATGGGCATCAACCCTGGGGTTGCCCTGATA
The DNA here is from genome assembly GCA_963747625.1 of uncultured Bacteroidales bacterium. Lineage (GTDB taxonomy): Bacteria > Bacteroidota > Bacteroidia > Bacteroidales > VadinHA17 > LD21. The sequence continues at coordinate 11,394 of CAVVGP010000127.1, forward strand.
AGTAACATTCCCGCTGCCAGAGACACTGGCCCGCAGGTTATCTGTAACATTGCAACTGCAATTGCCACTTCCTGAAATGTGTATTTCAGCCGACGCTATCTTTACAGGATCACCCATAAAGCTGCCTGATCCGCTTATTGAAATATCAGCTTTGCCTGCGTTGCCATTTCCTCCAAGAATTATATTCTCCTGAACCTGAAATACTGCAATTAAGGTTCGAAACCTCATATCTGTCGTATACACTTTGCCGCTTCCGCTGACACTCAGATTAAGATTCGTCTGTTTTAACTGGATCTTTTACTTCGGCTTTCCCTGAACCTGAAACACCCAATCCTTTTAGCTCAGGCATAGTATATATACACAGTGACTTTTTCATCCAGATTGAATCTCCAGTTGTCTTTCTTTATTACAAGCCTTGCCACCTGAAACTTCGGTAATAATATCATCAAGATCCTTTTTTTCTCCTTCGAGAACAACCTTAAATTCGGGACCAATATTAATGTAAAGGTTACCTGCGACACCAAAACTGACTTTCGGTAAAGTCCTTAACATCCCTGGTTTCTTTTTCAGCCGACTGCCCCATGGCAAATCCGAAGACAAGATAGTATTGCTAAAACAAATGCGGATAAGATAATTCCCTCTTTTCATAATGTTAAGTGGATTAATGAATATATAACGATTTTACTGTTAATAGATCTGGCTTTTTACAAGAATAAAGCTGCATCAAAATGAAAAAAATATTTCAATTAATATCTGTAATGCCTTCAGGAATATCCATAATTAATGATCTTTCTTAATTCTATCCAAACTTAATAAAATCTTTATGAAAAGGAATCAGAATATTCTTCGCCATGTAACCGATATTTACATTAATGAGCCATTGTCCACTGATTTTAATTACTTCTGAGACAGAGCCAAGAAGTTCATCTTCATGTATAAACACTTCAAAACCAATAAGATTTTGATGATCTCTTCCGGCCATCTGTGAAAGTTCCTGAAGTTAAAAATATCCTGCAACCAATGAATTCATTTATTTTATCATTGGAATCATACCCATCAAACCAAAGCTTCAGAATATCTGCTCCGGAATATTCCTGTCCTGAAATAAAAAATGGAACCGGTTTTCCTTCAATTTCAAGAAAGACCGATTCCATCTGAGGTATATTTTCAATAAACCCTTTCTCTAACTTAATTGCAACGGCACCCTCGTAGCCGCTGACTTTTAATATTCTTCCAAGTAATATGTTACAATTATAAGCCATTGGATCGCTGATCCTTATGACCAACTTTCTATTCCTGTGGCTGATCTTCTGCAACTGGTTCAGATGCAGTATTCTTCTGAAACCGGTAACTGAGTTGTTTCCTCAGCCGGGGCTGCCTCTTCGGCAAGGGTTTCGACTTTATCGCCTGCGGCTGCCTTAGCTGCCAGATCCGCATTTTTTTTAGCAAGCTTTTGCTGCTCTTGCTTCATTTACATGTTTTTCAACCGATAACCTTTTACCCAGTTCATCATCCTGGGATTTTTCAAGACTCAGATTTTTTAGCTTCTATCTTTGCTTCATTCTGCTTAATCCACTCGTCAAAACTCTTTGTTGCCTCAGTTTCATCAAATGCACCTTTTTTTACACCTTCAAGAAGATGCTTTTTATGAAAACACCTTTATAAGACAGGATAGCTCTACAAGTATCTGTAGGTAATGCGCCATTTTGCAGCCAACCTAACGCTTTATCGAAATCGAGTTCGATTGTTGCGGGGTTAGTGATAGGATTATAGGACTCCTATTTTTTCAATATATCTGCCATCCCGTGGCGATCTGCTATCTGCAACCACAATATGGTAGTAGGCCAGCTTTTTGCGGCCTTTTCTAGCTAATCTGATTTTAACTGCCATTAATTTTTACGCTTTTTATTTAACCTGTTTTAAAAATTGTGGCTGCAAAGATATAATATTTATTAATAAAGTCGTTACAAGGAACTAAAAAAACGGAAGCAACCGGTACTCTTGCCCTATCATAACTCTATTTTACCTATTTTTGTGAATAAAACAACCCGGAATTTTAAGTTACCATTATGGCAGGATTTGCTCATTTACACGTTCATACTCAATACTCTATACTTGATGGAGCATCTAATATCGGTTTACTTATCGATAAGGTTAAATCGATGGGAATGGAAGCTATTGCCATAACTGATCACGGAAATATGTTCGGCGTCAAAGAGTTTCATAACATTGCCTCTAAAAAGGGAATAAAACCTATTATAGGATGTGAGATTTATGTTGCAAAAAGATCTATTGAAGATGTCAGTGGAAAAGAGGACCGTTCAGGTGATCATCTTATCCTGCTTGCCAAAAATCTCACAGGATATAAAAATCTTATCAAACTGGTTTCAATAGCCTGGATTAAAGGCTTCTACTACGGCCACGTATCGATAAAAATTTATTAATCAAGTACAGGGATGGATTAATAGCTTCTTCTGCATGCCTGGCCGGAGAGATCCAGGATGAAATACTTAATGGTACAATGTCTGCTGCAGAAGCCGCATTAAAGAGTTATATTGATATTTTTGGTGATGATTTTTACCTGGAAATTCAGAGACACGAGACTAATGACCCCGAAGCTGACAGCTCTGCCTTTTCTCAGCAGCAAAAGGTAATCGAAGCATTTAAAAAACTTTCAGTTAAATATAATGTCCCCATGATTGCCACCAATGATGTGCACTTTATAAATGCTGAGGATGCTGAAGCTCATGACAGGCTCATATGTATTAATACTGCTAAAGACCTTGACGATCCCAACAGGTTAAGATATTCAAAGCAGGAATATATCAAGAGTGAAGAGGAGATGCGCACAATCTTCAGCGATGTGCCTGAGGCTGTTGATAATATCGCCGGACTGGTTTCTAAAATTGAAAAGTACAAGCTCGACCATGAACCGATAATGCCGGAGTTTGACCTTCCTGAAGGGTATACCGACAAAGACGAGTATCTGAGATATCTTACCTACAAAGGGGCAGAAGAAAGATGGGGAGCTATGGATAGTGAACAGACTGAACGGCTCGATTTTGAATTGGAAATGATTGCCAAAATGGGATTCCCAGGATACTTTCTGATTGTACAGGATTTCCTTCGGGCTGCAAGAGAAATGGGTGTTTCCGTCGGACCAGGAAGAGGATCAGCTGCCGGATCAGCTGTTGCATTCTGCCTGAGAATAACAGATATTGATCCTATAAAATACGGACTCCTGTTCGAACGATTTCTAAATCTCGACCGTATTTCAATGCCTGATATTGATATAGATTTTGATGAAGACGGAAGAGAAGCAGTATTGAAATATGTTGTTAATAAATACGGGCACGATAAAGTTGCTCATATAATAACTTTCGGGTCAATGGCTGCTAAAATGGCAATACGTGATGTGGCCAGGGTACAAAAACTGCCTTTGCAGGATGCTGACAGGCTTGCCAAGCTTATACCCGAAAGACCCGGAATAACTATTAAAGAAGCGTACGCGGAGGTACCTGAACTGGCCCGCGAAAAAGAATCTTCCAATAAACTTATAGCCCAGACACTTAAATATGCAGAAGTTCTTGAAGGGTCAGTCAGGCAAACCGGCGTGCATGCATGTGGTATTATTATTGGAAAAGATTCTCTTGATAACTATATCCCGCTTTGCACTGCAAAGGATACTGATCTTTATGCAACCCAGTACGACGGAAGTCATGTTGAGTCGATCGGCCTTCTTAAAATGGATTTCCTTGGATTAAAAACACTTTCAATAATAAAAGATGCTATTGAAAACATAAAAAAATCAAAAGGAATAGATATCAATATTGATGCTCATTCCCCTTGATGATAAAAAAACTTTTGAACTCTTCAGCAATGGAGAAACAACCGGTATTTTTCAGTTCGAATCAACCGGAATGAAAAGATATCTCAGAGATCTGGAACCAAACCGGCTGGAGGATCTTATTGCGATGAATGCTCTTTACCGGCCCGGCCCAATGGAATATATCCCAAAATTTATTCGGAGAAAACATGGAACAGAAAAGATTGATTACCCTTTTCCCGTAATGGAAAAATATCTTGATGACACCTATGGGATTACCGTTTATCAGGAACAGGTGATGTTACTATCGCAGGAACTGGCAGGTTTTACAAAAGGTGAGGCCGATTCGCTCAGAAAAGCAATGGGGAAAAAGAAACGGTCCATAATGGATGAGATGAAGCTTAAGTTCCAGGAAGGGTGCAAGAAAAATGGGTATGATGAAGCTATTGTCAACAAGATCTGGTCCGACTGGGAAGCTTTTGCCCAATATGCTTTCAATAAATCGCACTCAACATGTTATGCACTGATAGCTTTCCAGACCGGTTATCTGAAAGCTAATTATCCGGCAGAATATATGGCAGCTGTCCTGAGCAGAAATATAAGCGATATCAAGAAGATCACAACCTTCATGGATGAAACCCGGAGAATGGGAATGGAGGTGCTCGGACCGGATGTGAATGAAAGCAATGTGAAATTCACTGTTAATAAGGATGGAAATATAAGATTCGGACTTGGGGCAATAAAAGGAGTCGGAGAAAGTGCAGTACTTGCAGCTTATTGAAGAAAGGGAGAAAAATGGCCCTTACAGAGATATTTATGATCTTGTGGAACGGGTAAACCTTAATCCCTCAATAAGAAAAATCTTGAAGCAATGGCGGTTGCCGGAGCCTTTGATTGTTTCAGAAACATAACCAGGGCACAATATTTTTCTCTCGATACAAAAGGATCGAGTTTTATTGAAAGCCTTATAAGATATGGCAACAATGCAAAGACAGTAAAGAGTTCAAGTCAACAGTCACTTTTCGGAGAAACCGGAGGTTTTGACATGATAAAACCGGAACCTTCCTCATGCCCCGACTGGCCAAAGCTTGAGAAGCTTAACAGGGAAAAAGAGGTAATTGGTATTTATCTTTCTTCACATCCTCTTGATGATTTCAAACTGGAAATCAGCACATTTACAACAGCAACTCTTGCAGATCTGCAGAATCTTCGTGAATACCTTGAGCGGGATGTGGTTGTTGCAGGAATGGTGACTGATAAAAAACAGGCATAGGGAAAAATGGCAAACCCTACGGCTCATTTACCCTGCAGGATTATTCTGATTCGTTCAGATTCATGACTGTTTGATAAAGATTATCTTGAGATACAGCAAATTTTTTATTGCCGGCTATTACCTGCTTGTAAAAGGAAGAGTGCAGAAGCGAAGATTCAAAGAGGAAGAAATTGAATTTAAAATTAAAACAATCAATCTGTTATCGAGT
>CAVVGP010000128.1:0-13740 GCA_963747625.1 uncultured Bacteroidales bacterium
TAAACCATATGGTCCGGTCATGTTTTTTCCTATATCGGATGTCATACTCTTGCTGCGCTCCTCCCTATAGTGCGATTTATTCATGCGCAGACATGGGTGCCTCGGTAACTAGGGCCGTCGGAGCTTCTGACGCGGGCTTATTTCCTGCCGTAAGCGTAATTGGTGATTCGACTTTTACCCATTCAGGAATGACCGGTTCTGCTTGATGCGATTGTTAAAAGCTCACTGTAACGGTGATGACCGCAGATAATTCCACAACAGGAATGACAGGCGGACAAAAACCTCAGGCTACCGGGAGGATCGAAAGTATCTGTGAAGGCATGGTGTCAGTCACGATCATATTAAAGAAATTGTTCCTTACGTAAAACCATGCAGAAAATGTCATGGTGTTGAAAGAAGAAATCGAAATTCAAAGGTCCGTTGTAATTGTTCGAGGGAATGCATTCAGACAGCCACAAAACGAAAGAGATCAGAAAATTCAAAGGAATAACTCGAAAACCTAAACGATGAAAAACGTATTATATTATCCGGAGTAGGAGGGCAGGGATTTTATCAATCGGCGCTGCTATTGGACCGGCTGCAGTAGCAATGATCTTTTTCTTAAACAATCGGAAGTTCATGGCATGAGTCAGCGTGGCGGTGATGTCGAGTCGCATCTGAGACTTTCAGTAAGCCGGTTTTCTCTTATCTTATTCCTTACGGTCATGCTGACCTGATTATTTCTGTTGAGCCAATGGAATCACTCAGGTACCTTCCCTGGCTTTCAGAAAACGGATTACTGGTAACCAACTCGAATCCGTTTATTAATATTCCTGACTACCCGCCAGTGGATGAAATTTTGAAAGAGATAAAAAAGTTAAAAAATCATATTATCATCGATGCTGACAAAATTGCAAAAGAGGCGGGATCATCCAGATCAGGCAATATTGTAATACTTGGTGCAGCATCTTATAAAATAGATATGTCTTTTGAGAGCCTAGAAAATGCTGTAAGAAAACTGTTCTCGAGGAAGGGAGAACAGATAGTGGAAACAAACCTGAAAGCTCTTAAAGCAGGAAGGGAGTTTTCAAAAGGTTTTAGAACTTAAACACTGCTTTGAAATATATTGCATTGGTGCATTTCATTGCAGATTCTAAGGATTTGTTCTTCTGTCATTAAACCTTGAAATTATTAATTATATCAATTACCCTAAAGTCATAATTGAAAATCCATACATATGAAAAATCTATTGTTAATTCAGGTTCTTTTGGCAATCTCTTTATTTTCAAATGCACAAAAAGCTGATTTTAAGGCTGCTGAAAAATTCCGGGCCGATAATCTTGCACCAAAATATGGAGACCTTGCTGTTAATGCAAACTGGATTGAAGAGTCCGATATTTTCTGGTACTCCTTTAAAACATCCTCAGGCAAGAACTTCTATTATGTAAATGCTGCGACAAAATCAAAGCAGCCCATGTTTGATAGCAAATATATGGCTGCTGAATTGCATAAACTAACTCATCATCCATATAATGAACTTGATCTTCCGATAAAGGATATAAAATTTGAAAAAAAGAGTACGACCAAATTTACATTCGTAGTGGATTCCACCAGGTTCATTTTCGATATCTCAAAACAGAAACTTGCTATTAAGGATTCAATCTGGAAAGATAAGAAGAAACCATCCTGGCCAACATATTCATCCGACAGCATCTGGATAGCTTATGCTAAAAACCATAACCTCTATCTGATGAAAGCTAAAGACAAGGATAGCGTTGAAATACAACTCACTAAAGATGGCGAGAGGTATTACAGCTATGCCAGCAATTCAGAGGACACAACCAAAAATAAAAAGGTAAAGGCAGATGTTCATTGGTTCAAGGATTCAAGAAAGCTGTACATTGAAAAACAGGATGAACGGAAGGTAAAGGACCTTTTTGTCATTGATGTTCTTGCGCAACCTCGTCCCAAGCTTGAAACTTACAGGTATTCAATGCCTGGTGAAAAGTTTGTCCCTCAGTCAGAGCTGATAATTTTTGACGTCGCCACAAAAAAGCGAATCGATGTTGATGTAAAGAAGTGGAAGGATCAGACAATAAATGTGGAATGGTCGTCTCAGAAAAAGGCTGATAAATTAATCCTGATTCGTAAAGACAGGCCTCTTAAAAACCTTGATGTCTGCATGGTCAATGCAGAAACAGGAGCCCTGTCCGTTCTTTTTAGCGAGGAAACATGGCCTTATTTTAATGATGAATATACGAGGTTATCAGTACTTAACGAAGGTGATGATATAATATGGTGGTCAGAGAGAACCGGCTGGGGTCAGCTTTATCTTTACGATGGGCAGGGGAAGCTGAAGAACCAGATCACTAATGGATATTTTGTTACTGGCAAAATTGAAAGAATTGATACCATTGGAAGAATGATCTATTTCGAGGCTTTTGGCAGGGAAGAAAATGTGCATCCATATTATAGCATGAAATATAAAGCCTCAATCGATAAGGGAGAAATGATGCTTATCACGAAAGAAGGGGCAAACCACTCTTTCAATATGTCTAAATCAAACAAATATTTCGTTGATACTTATTCAACAGTAGACATGATACCTGAAGCTGTGCTCCGTGATAATAACGGAAATATTCTGCTCAGACTTGAGAAAGCCGATCTATCCCAGCTTTTCAAGACAGGATGGAAGATGCCGCAAACTATTGTCGTTAAGGCAAAAGATGGTGTTACAAACCTTTACGGGGTTATGTACAAGCCTTTTGATTTTGATTCAACCAGGAAATATCCTGTCATATCCTATGTATATCCGGGTCCACAGACAGAATCAGTCCCGTATTCATTTACAGTCACGGGAGGTAAAAATGTTGCTCTTGCCCAACTGGGTTTTATAGTAGTGAATTTTGGTCACAGGGGAGGGAGCCCTATGAGGAACAATTACTACCATACGTTCGGTTACAACGATCTCAGGGACTATCCGCTTGCCGACGATAAATATGGTATTGAGCAACTCGCGGATAAATACAAATTTATCGATATAAACAGAGTGGGAATTTACGGACATTCAGGCGGAGGATTTATGTCAACTGCTGCAATTCTCTCATATCCCGATTTTTACAAAGTTGCTGTCTCATCTTCAGGCAACCACGACAATAATATATACAGTCAGTGGTGGGGCGAAACTCACAATGGAGTGAAAGAGGTGGAAAAAAAGATGACCAGAAAAGAGGGAGTAAAAGACAGTCTGAATAAAAAACAGGATGTTGAAATATCTTTTACCGGGGTAGTTGAGAAAAACCAGGATATTGCAAAAAATCTTAAGGGACACCTGTTACTGGTGACAGGTGATGTAGATGATAATGTCCATCCGGGCAACACACTCAGAGTTGTTGATGCCCTCATAAAAGCTAACAAGCGATTTGATTTTATGATGTTACCTGGTCAGAAGCATGCTTATGGGAATGATGTGCCTTATTTCGACAGGCTTATGTGGTACTATTTTGCTGAATATCTGCTTGGTGATTACAGGACCAATGTGGACCTGCTCGATTTTTAGCGATAGTGCAAGGATATAAATGAGCATATTGCACTTTGCCGGTTTGTGACTAATAAATTAAGAATGATATTCAGAAAATTATGGAAGATCCTTATTCAAAAGCAGAAAAATTTCTTGAGGTTGCACCTCAGTTTAAGCTTGGTAAGCTTATTACAGAATCCTCTCATCCTCATACAAGGGACCTGTCATTTCTTGCTTCAGGCAACCTGTCTGCTGCTGTTACAAAGCTTAAGGACCTTGATAACTTAATGATAAACGTTTTATCGGAAAAAACGGCTCAGATTTTTTACCTGAAGAACATTATTGGTGAAACTTTAAAATCAGGAAATAGTATTTTTTTCTGTGGTTGCGGCGCTACTGGGAGATTATCTCTTACAATTGAAACACTCTGGCGTCAGATGCATAAGGGTGAAGACATCGCCGGAAGGGTAATAAGCTTTATGGCAGGAGGAGATGTTGCTCTTATAAGGTCTATTGAAAACTTCGAGGATTTTCCTCAGTTTGGAGCGAGACAGCTTCTTGAAACCGGATTTAAAGATGGTGATCTGTTAATAGGAACTACAGAGGGTGGCGAGACACCTTTTGTAATTGGTGCTGTTGAAAAAGCTACCCAGATTTCAAAAAGCAAAGCCTTTTTTTCTTTATTGCAATCCCGACGATATATTGTGCGAGGTTGCAGAAAGATCCAAAAAGGTTATTCAGAATGTGGATATTGAAAAGATTAATCTTACTGTCGGCCCAATGGCCGTGACTGGCAGTACAAGAATGCAGGCTTCCACAATTTTACTCGCTGTGGCCGGGATTGCACTTTTCCATTATAATTCAACCAATGAGACTATTGAATCTGAGATAAATACCTTTATCAGTTTCTGGAAATTTTCAGATATCAGCTTTATTGAAAAATTTATCATCCGGGAGACTTATTGTTACCAGAAAGGTGACTATTTACTGTACGAAACAGATAATAACCTGGGAATTACTGTCATTACTGATACTACTGAAAGGTCACCCACTTTTAGCTTGTACCCTTTTGAGAATGTACTTGAAAAAGAAGTAAATATATCACTCTGCTATCTTTTCATGCCAGGAAGTATTTCCAGCGAAGTGGCCTGGAGAAAACTGCTATGGAGGGCTCCCAGGACTCTTGAATGGCCTGAAATTAATGATATCGCATCAGAAAAACGTTTGCTGGGCTTTGACTTCAGCAGGAATGCTTTGTCAAGGAGAGAAAGCCAGAAAAAGAACTCGAGACAGCACAGGTTTAAAATTTTTGACAATGAAAATGGAATTGCATTTGCATTGGATGACGAAATTCATTTTTTAAAGATTCCTTTTTCGACGCAACTGTTTAAACATCTTGCTCTTAAAATGATAATGAACACTCATTCAACGCTGGTCATGGGAAGACTGGGCAGATATGAAGGCAATGTAATGACCTATCTGAGAGCCAGTAATAATAAATTGATTGACAGGGCTATACGGTATATAGATTTAATTCTGCAAACAAAAAAAATCAATCTTCCATATAATGAACTGGCGTATGCTATGTTCGAAATGATTGAAAAGACTCCTGCTGATCAGTCAATAGTTTTGGCTACAGTGGAAGAAATTGAAAACCGTCATAAAATGAAGTAGGGACATACCGTGGCATGTCCCTACCGGAAATGCAGCGATTTATTTCCGTTTCAACTCACTCTTCATCTTTGCCTGAATAAGTTTTTCCGGCTTTCTCGCCGTTTCTCAGGAGTACCAGATCACTAAGAACAATCTCGGTGATATATTTCGTTACACCATTTTTGTCCTCATATGTGCGATAGACAATTCTTCCTTCAACAGCGACCTCTTTACCTTTTTTCAGATACTTTCCGGCAATATCTGCAAGGCCGTTCCATGCAACAATATTATGCCAGGTTGTTTCACTTACTCTTTGACCATCAGCATTTTTGTAGCCATCCTTCGTGGCTATAGTGAAATGTGAGAATTTCTTGCCGGTTTCAGTTGTCTTTGTTTCCGGATCCTGACCAAGGTTCCCGATCAGTGTGACTCTGTTTGATAATGAATTCATGACTTTAAGTTTTAGTTTGACATTAAATTAATTTCTTAGCAAACTTAAGCCAGCTGAGTTAACTGTACCGGTTAGTAATCATTTATACACGCTTTGCAATTATTTATAGTCGTTTGTACCCGTTTGAAAACGTTTTTGTATTTCTATATCAATTTGATAGACTTAATTTGTATTTTTTATATCTTTATAAAAACATTAGTGCTGTGGAAAAGAAATGTCTCGATTGCGGCGACACCATAAGGGGCCGCACCGATAAGAAATTCTGTTCTGATCAGTGCCGTAATAACTATAATAACAGGCTGAACCGTGACTCAAACAATTTTGTCAGAAATGTTCACGGGTTATTGAGAAAGAACAGAAGGATCCTTTCAGACCTTTATTATGAAGGCAAGTTGAGAGTACATAAGGATGCACTTTTTGCCCTGGGTTATAACTTCAGTTTCTTTACTCATGTAATTGAAACATCCGGCGGGAATAAGTTCCATTATTGCTTTGAATACGGCTATCGCGAAACGGGTGATGATTTTCTTGAAATACAACAAAACAGTCAATATATTGATTATCAATAAATTCTGAAATCAGGAGTTTGTATTTCGTATTTTAGACTGAAAGGAATAATCAGGGATCTGCAATTATCAGATAGTATTTCCTTTATTTGGAACCTTATCTGTTTTGTCCGGTATTGGCACCAGATAACCTGCGTAGGAGACATTTTCAATCTTGAGACTTGAGACAGTAATGCTGCAATATCCATTTTTGCTTATCCTGATATAAACATCAAATTTATTGGATCCTCCATTGCCAACCTTCATTTTTATGTCATATGATCCTTTTGATAAGTTATCTGTTAATGAATAATCTTCTGCTATTCCACGGATATTTATTGCTGCAATAGGTTTTATATCAAATTGTCTGCCCAGGTAAGCTGTATTCAGGATTGCTTTTTCCTTATCTACAATCAGGTAATTAGCCCTGGGTAATAATTCAACTATTCTGCCATAGGAAAAATAGATCCTGTCAAACTTGATAATATACCTTTTTGTTTCCACAGCATTCTTAACTACTGCCTGATCGAGTGCTTTCTTCTCTTTGCGAAGTTCAGCCCTGGAAGAATTTGCCTCTTTGGTAGTCGAACAGGATGACATTACCATAAGAGAAATAAATATGATAGATAGCTTTTTCATGGCATATATTTTATCCTATGCAAATCAAATATCATGCCATAAAACCTACACGGCCGTATTATTGTTTTTTTAAGAATGGAAAGTAGTAAGTCAAGTTTTCCTTGGTAAGTTTTGCTCCATAACCGGAATCCTCAAAAGCTTCGCAGTATTTTATTTTAGAGCCTTTCTCTTTACCATAAATTTCGATCAGTTTTGCACGGTACGGTGTTGCATCATAATCAGGCTTTCTTGTTTTGCCAAGCCATATCCGACGGTCTGCATCTGACTTGGGAACCTGATCAAGGATACCTTGATTGAATGGAAGCCATTCGTACATCTGGGATTTATGCTGATGGAACATATCCATTTTCTTTTCTATAACATCGTCTATATCTATTGCAACATCGGCCTTAAAAGGTTCAGGATGCTGAAAACCATCACTCATAAACAGGAACATAGGATTTTTTTTAAGATAAGGTACCTGAGGAAGTATTGTTGGAACGGTAACCATATATGCTGCATCAAGTACAAGTACACCAGTATACCTGTGGTCCGGATGATAATCGTATGGCCTTGGAAAAATGACAATATCTGCCTTTTGCTCCCTGATCAGTTTTATAACCTGTAACCTGTTCTCATATGTTGGCATAAGTTGTCCGTCGTGATTATCGAGGGTTATATATTTTACCCCGATAACTTCACCTGCTTTTCTTGCCTCTTCGCGACGAATTTTTGAAAGTTGCTCAGCTGGGATTGACTGATGACCGGCATCACCGTTTGTAAGAGAAACCATCTCAACATCGCAGCCCATCTGTGCCCATTTATATGCTACACCTCCTGCTCCGTCAGGATCATCGGGATGCGCCCCGATAATAATAATATTAAGTTTATGGTTCTGCTCTTCTTGCTTCTGTGCCTGTACTTTTGGCATTAGTGCCAAAAACAAACCGAGTTGAATTATAACGATAAGTGATTTCATAATGAAAATTTTTTAAGCTTTTTATACGGTTATTTAATTTTATATGATTTCCCCAAAAGTTGATTCCACTAAGGTAATTATTTATTGCAATTTGTTTTACTATTCTATCTTTGAAAATAAAAAATTATGAAAAGGAATTATTCTGTTTTACTGCTGTCAATTTTCATCATTTCGGCCGCTTACAGTCAGGATGAAAAAACTGGTAATGAAGGGTATATAGTTAAGGTAGGTGACAAGGCACCTGATTTTATAATACATGAGGAAGATGGAAAGACTTATCGGCTTTCAGATCTTAAAGGAAAAGTTGTAATGCTCCAGTTTACGGCAAGCTGGTGCAGTGTTTGCAGGACTGAAATGCCTCATATTGAAAAAGAGATATGGCAGAATAAAAAACATCAAGGACTTTTGGTAATTGGCATTGATCGGGATGAACCTGTTGAAAAGGTACTCAGGTTCAAAAAAGACATAGGAATAACTTATGCTCTGGCACTCGATCCTGGAGCAGACATTTTCGGATTATTTGCAAAGAAAGAAGCCGGAGTGACAAGAAACGTGATCATTGACCGATCGGGTAAAATTATTTGGCTGACACGACTTTACAAAGTCGAAGAATTTGAAAAAATGAAAAAGGTAATTTTTGCCGAACTTATGTCAAAATAAGCCTTGTTCGTTTTGCCTTCTCCTTTCATCTGTATCAAAATACCTTACATTTTGAAACTTTTCCACCTGTATATCCGTTATAATAGTCTGTTGTATTATCAGATAATGGTTAACTGCTTGAATAATAACCTTAAATGTTAAAACGATGAAGAAATTAATTGTAATATTATTGGTGGCTCTTGTCACAATACCTGCATTTTCACAAATTAGCTTTGGTCTGAAAGCCGGTGTCAGCACTACTTCATTGTCAAGGCTGACGATTAAAACGATAACTTCCGGAACAACTTCCTTCACTGTTAAAGGGTTGACGGCCGCTAAATATGGTTTTCAGGGTGGCGCATTTGTAAGACTCACCTTTTTTGGAATTTATATTGAACCGGAACTATTATTTACCAGCCGTACCAATGACTATATTGTCACAAATCTTCAAAGCATAGAAGCGACCATTGTGAGTCAAAATTTTAATAAACTTGATCTCCCGGTAATGCTGGGTTTTAAACTGGGCCCGATTCGTCTGAATGCTGGTCCGGTAGGCTCTCTTCTGATTAATTCACCTAAAGATCTTATAAGTAATCCCGATTTTAAAAATAATTACAACAGAATGACATTCGGCTACCAGGCAGGATTAGGGTTTGATTTATTTAAACTTCTCACTTTTGACATAAGATACGAAGGTAGCCTACAAAAGTATCAGAATCAGATCCAAAATCTGACAGGTAGCAAATTCAGTCTCGATGACAGACCAAATTCTTTCATATTCAGCGTTGGAATAATGTTCTGAAGATGTTGATTTATATAAATAAAAGTAACATGCCATGGCATGTCCTTATTATTTTGACAACAGCATTCTTGCTGCAACAATAAGCAGAAGAATGCCGAATATTTTCTTGAGTAATGCCTGAGGCATATTCAAAGCCAGTTTCGACCCGAAATAAGAACCGACAACGAAAAACACAGCCAGGATAATTGCAAATTTGATATTTGCCTGGCCTTCTTTATAATAATTGTAAGCGGCAATTATTCCAATCGGTGGTAACATTACGGCAAGACTTGTACCCTGCGCCATCTGCTGGCTTATTCCCAGTAAATAAACAAGGGCAGGTATCATTATTACTGCACCGCCTATTCCAAGCATTCCTGCCATCACCCCGGTTATGATCCCTATTACTATAAGAATCAATATCATTGACATTGACATTTTCATTTAAGATTAGTTTAAAAATATTTCACAAATTTATTAAAAATATGGGCATGCAATTCACCTCTTTCAAAGCATGAAAGAAATATTTTTATAGCTCCGTGCGTTGTTTAAAGAGCGTCGCAGGCTGAATATTTTGCTGCATGAAACAATATCCATAAATTTGCACCGAAAGTGAAAAACTATGAAACATAAAAAAATACTCTTTTCTTTAACCGGAGCAGGAATTGTGGCATTGATTGTTCTGATTCTGATTTACGGAAGCCTGTTCGGCAAAAATATTATTGCATCTAAAATTAATAAGGTTGTATATATTCCAACTGGTTCGTCTTATGAACAGGTAATAAATTCTCTTGAATCAAAACTGTCAATAAAGAACAGAAAAGCCTTTGAATGGCTTGCAAAAGAGAAGAAATATCCAATGTCAATAAAGCCCGGTCGTTATGTTATTGATAAAGACCTTAGCTACAATAGTTTAATTAATTTGCTCAGATCAGGAAAGCAGACTCCCGTAAAAATTACGTTTAATAATGTCAGAACATTGAATCAGATAGCCGGGAAAATAGGTAAACAGATTGAAGCAGACTCATCAAAAATAATAGGTTTTCTTTCAGATAGTTCAAATTTCAAAGCTGATGGATTCAACAGGGAAAATATTATTTCTATCTTCATTCCGAATACTTATGAATTTTATTGGAACACTAATGCAAAAGGACTTTATACACGGATGCTGAAGGAGTACAGATTATTCTGGAATGATCAGCGATTGTTAAAAGCCAAGGAAAAAGGACTCGATCCTAAGGAAGTTTCAACCCTTGCTTCAATTATTGATGATGAGGCTTCAAGACCTGAAGAAAAACCACGTATAGCGGGAGTATATCTGAACAGGCTAAAGAGAGGAATCCCATTACAGGCAGATCCGACCATTAAGTATGCCCTTAATGACCAGTCGATCAGCAGGATACTAAAAAAAGACCTTTTGATTGATTCCCCTTATAACACATATAAACACCCAGGCTTTCCTCCGGGACCAATAGGATGCGCCTCTGTTGATGGTATCGACGCAGTTCTTAATGCAGAGAATCATGATTATCTTTATTTTGCTGCAAGGGCAGATTTTTCAGGATACCATAACTTTTCAAAAACACTATCTGAACATAACAGGAATGCAACATTATATCAGAAAGAGTTAAATAAAAGGAAAATTTTCAAATAGCTCCTACTACATCAACTTCAAGTTCCAGGTCAATGCCGAATTTTTTATGAACGGATTTTCTTATTTCCTGCGACAGGTTATATAATTCTTTGCCTGTGGCATTTCCGTAATTTACCAGTACCAATGCCTGTCTGTCGTGAACACCTGCATCTCCTGATCTTTTACCTTTCCACCCGCATTGGTCAATAAGCCATCCTGATGCGACTTTTACATAACCTTCCTTATCGGGGTAGACAGGCATATCAGGATATTCATTTTTAAGTCTTTGATGCAATTGAGTTTTCTACAACCGGATTCTTGAAAAAACTTCCTGCATTACCAATTATTTCAGGATCAGGTAATTTGTTGCGCCGTATATTTATGACAGCCTGCCTAATATTCTGCAAAGATGCCATACCTAGTTTATTAACCTCCTCTTTCAATGATTCGTAATTTAGATTCAGCACCGGGTTAATTGTCAGTCTGTAATATACCCTGGTAATCAGATACATACCTTTTTCACTTTTTTTGAAGATGCTGTCTCTGTACCCGAATTCACAATCCATATTGGTAAAAAACTTTACTGAACCGTCATTCATATTTATTGTTTTGACTTTTAATATCTGATCCTTTACTTCAACACCATATGCTCCGATGTTCTGAACAGGCGTTGCCCCAACGTTTCCCGGAATAAGGGAAAGATTCTCAAGACCTCCAAATCCCTTATTTACAGACCATTTAACAAGATTATCCCAATTAACTCCTGCACCTGCGGAGACTATGACAATCCCGTTCTCCCGATCTGATTGTTCAATTCTGATTCCTCCAAATTGCGGATGCAGGATGGTCCCTTTAAAATCACTGGTAAATAGTATGTTACTTCCGCCACCTAAAATCAGAAGTGGTTTTTTCCAGGAAATGGTTCCCCTGAAAAAAGCAATTGCTTCTTTTTCAGTTTTGATTTGGATCATGCATTCGGCCATGAAATCAAGACCAAAAGTATTGTACTTTCTCAGTGAAATATTTTTATGAATCAACATCATGATGTTTTCTGTAAAAATACTTTATTTTACCTTTCCTTTAAAAAGTTATGGAACTGTACGTAAAGACTCGTGAGGAATGGCGAAAGTGGCTGGAAAAAAACCATTCTGCTGTACAGGGCATATGGCTTGTTTATTATAAAAAAATTTCAGGCAAACCACGTATCCCGTATAATGATGCAGTTGAGGAGGCTTTGTGCTTCGGATGGATTGACGGGAAGATCAGGAGAATTAATGAGGAATATTATGTTCAGTGGTTCACTCCACGGAGGCAGGGCAGCCGTTGGTCAAAACTGAATATAGGCAGAGCTCAGAAAATGATAAAGGAAGGCTTGATGAAACCGTCAGGATTAGCTGCATTTGAATCGATAAAAAGAAATCCGCAGTTGATTTCTGATATCAAACCGGAGCAAGATATCGTTATACCTGTTGATCTTATGGAGGCTCTGAGAAAGAATGAAGCTGCCAGTATTAATTTTAAGAACTTTCCCCCTTCGAGCAGGAAATTATATTTATTGTGGCTGGATGCTGCAAAAAGACCTGAAACCCGTTCGACCAGAATTGCAAAGATCGTCGAAAGGTCGGAAAAGAATATAAAGGCAGGAATGATGTAGGAAAAGTTTGAAGAGATTACTTCTTGACCATAAATAATTTGTCATTCCGAATGTATGGTAGCTAAATGCGGAATTTCCTGCGAATTCTTTTTAATTGTTAATATTGCAAAATGCACATTTTACTGAATAAAATATTAATTTGCATATAATTAAATTTGTTGAAACAACGATAAAATAAGATTATCATGACAACCAATCGTCGTAATTTCCTTAAAACAGCAACATTTGCAGGCGCCGGTGCCATGGCCGGAGGTATAATATCTGGCTTTGCTTCTAAACAACCCAAATCAAAACTTGCTGCAATACTTGGTTCTGCTGAAAAGTCTCATACACAGAATTTTAACATGTCGGGATATGCTGCTCCGGCTATTCCGGTTGTTCGGGTGGGTATAATAGGTCTTGGAGACAGGGGAAGTGATGCAGTTGAGAGGTTGTCATATATTGATGGAGTTGAAATTACAGCATTGGGGGATAAAAGAGAGGTTTGCGTTAAAGAATCGCAGAAGTATCTTACCCGTATTGGAAGGCCTGCTGCCCGCGAGTTTTTTGGTGATGAGAATATCTGGAAAAAACTTGTTGAACTCCCCGATCTGGACCTTATTTATACCTGTACGCCATGGATTCTGCATACACCAATTTCAGTTTATTCAATGGAGCACGGAAAGCATGTTGCATGTGAAGTTCCAATTGCACGTACTATTGATGACGCATGGCAGCTGGTCGAGACTTCAGAAAAAACAAGGAAGCATTGCATGATGCTCGAAAACTGCTGTTATGATTTCTTTGAATTGCTGACTCTCAATATGGCACGGCAGGGAATGTTCGGTGATATAATTCATGGTGAAGGTGCTTATATCCACAATCTAATGGGATATAATTTTAAAAAACCCCAGGATGATAAACAGGTTGACGGCGCATATACTGATATGTGGCGGCTCAGGGAGAATGCCACCAGGAATGGGAATCTTTACCCTACTCATGGATTGGGACCAGTCTGCCAGGCCTTAAATATTAATTGTGGAGATAAGATGGAACACCTTTCGTCAGTGTCAACTTTTGATTTCACCATGGGCCCGAAAGAAAAAGAATTGGTGGCGAATGATTCCTTTTATGCTCCATGGAAAGATTCAAAATTCAGGGGCAATATGAATACAACTATTGTCAAAACAACTCTTGGAAAAACAATTATGATTCAGCATGATGTATCTTCAATCATCCATATTCAAGAATTTCATTGTCCAGGGAACCAGGGGAAAAGTTGTGAAATATCCCAAAGAATTAATTGCTT
>CAVVGP010000129.1:0-6970 GCA_963747625.1 uncultured Bacteroidales bacterium
GCGGGAAGCTATCGAGGTATTTTAACTGTTATATTTAAAATAACCCCAGTAACGAGCATTTGGCTATTGGCGGGACTTCAGGCACCTGCAGTAAAATAATAAATTTTCCCCCTCTATAATAGTCTGATGCTATAATTACCAGATTCTATGGCAAATAAGATAAAGAAGATCGGTCTTTTGACTTCCGGCTCCAATCTCCATTACCAGGTTCTTGTTCTCTGATAACAGGTAGCCAGATTATCCAGCTCTGTAATTGATTCCTTTTTTAATTGCCAGGAATCAACTTCATAAAATACATTTGAGAGTTGCATTTTCTCACCTAATTTAACAGGATTAAGCACAATTCTTTTAATGAAAGGTTTAGAAACCGTATGCTTCTCTTCAAGCATAAAATTTTCAGAATAGAACAGGTAACCTGGCTTGCTGACATTGATCCCATAATTATATCCTGAAGGCAGACAAACCAGGAAGCTGCCCGAATCATCAGTGGATTTCTTATTAATATCTTCCCTGTAGACAGGTTTATCAGCTCATAATCTGCCTTTAAAAGTCTGCCAGTCTCTTTATCGTAAACTTTGCCCTTTATATAAGATACCGGATCTGGCCTGGCAGCTTCATAAAGATCAAAAGAGAAAATATCCTTTCCATTTGATTTATCCCTTACGGATGAATAATATGCTTTCTGCCCTCCTGCCTCAATTATGAGGCCCATCTCATCATTATAAGTGTTTATAGGATAACCAAGATTCTTAGGTTCACTCCAGGTGCTGTCATCATTCATCCTGGTTATATAAAGATCAAATCCTCCCATTCCCACCCTGCCGTCAGAGGCAAAATATAGTGTTTTTCCGTCAAAATGAATGAAGGGCGACATTTCATCCCCGTCAGTATTAATTACACTTCCAAGATTTACAGGTTCTTTCCATTGATTTTTATCATTCAATTTTGAGAACCAGATATCCTTTCCCGCCGAAACCTCCCGGTCTGCTGCTTGAAAAAAACAGTATTCGACCATCTGCACTGATTGAGGGAGTGGATTCCCAATGGCTTGTATTAACAGGAGCCCCAAGGTTTGAAGGTTCTGACCATTTTCCGTTTATGAAAGCCGAAAAATACAAATCACAATTTCCTAATCCGCCGGGCCTGTTACATGCTGTAAAATACATATAACTTCCATCAGAAGAAAGAGTCTGAGCACCCTCATTCTGAATTGTATTCAATGGAGCTCCTGCATTATATGCCGTCTGCCATACATTATCTGACAGATGACTTATATAAAAATCTTCCTGGACAACTCCTTTAAAACCTGGGTTTGTGGTTATATTTGGCTGCCTTGTAAATATAAGTGTCTGACCATCAGCAGTTATTGAAGGCCAGTACTCATCATCAATCGTGTTTATTCCCGGTCCTACACTTACAGGATTAAACGGGACAGGATGTTTCATTGCATTAACTGCAAATTCACAGTTTTTGACACTCTTCGCAGCCGCTATTTTATTTATCGCCGACATACCATCCTGCTTCAGATAGACATTGAAATGAACCAGGGCATTTGAATAATCGCCTGACATCATTTCAGCATTTGCCATATTAAAAAAAACAGGTTTAAAAAACAGGGAATCAATTTTAACAGTTATTTCGAAATTTAATGCTGCTTCACTGTACCTCCTCTGTTTTGCCAACAGTTCACCCAGCATCATATAAGCCTCGTAGAAATTTTTATCGATATCGACTGCCTGCCTGAATTCGTCTTCGGCTTTATTTAAACTCAGAAAATCGTAGTCAGTAAGTCCTTCGTTATATATCTTAAGAGCTTTACTTGAAGAGGTATGCAGACTCTGAGAAAAAACAGGTCCTGCTGATAATATGGAGCTTAATAAAACTAAAAAAAATAAAATATTCTTCATGTGTAAATCAGGGAATATGCATGTATTTATGAACCTGAAGTGAAATTCTCCAAGCTGGATTTTTCTTGATATATTTAACTATCTCAGGAGTAATATTGTCAAATCTGCTCCATTCTGGTTGAAGATATAACAGACAATCATTGGTTACCATTTCCTGATATTTTTCTGCCCATTCAAAATCACTTGAATCGTGGATAATTACTTTCAGCTCATCTGCTAATTTACAGATCTCAGTAAGCGGAGGCATATTTTTTTTCGGTGAAAGGCATATCCAGTCCCATGTTCCACTTAAAGGATATGCACCTGAAGTCTCCAGAAAAGTACTAATATTTTTAGCCTTTAAACCATCGCAAAGATAATCGAGTTTCCACATAAGTGGCTCACCACCTGTCACAACTACAGAATCAGCACCCGATTCAAAAATATGGTCAGTTATAATCCTGGTCTCGATCAGGGGATGCAAATCGGGGTTCCATGAAAAGCGTGAATCGCACCAGCTGCATCCTATGTCACAACCACCTACTCTTATAAAATATGCTGCTTTACCTGTATGAAAGCCCTCTCCCTGCAAAGAAAAAAATTCTTCAACAACCGGCAACAATGATTCATCAGAAATTAAATCTGGGTGTTTTTTCACTTTCTTAATGTCATAATTCTACTTATTACTTCCGAACAACAAAGCATACTCCGAAGATTCAGCAGCCTTTACCCATTTTTCAGGAATTATCTTCCAGTTATTCAAAGGAACCGGATTAATTGATTTTTTTGCTTCAATTGATTTTAATAAATAAAATCTTAAATCATGATCCGTTGAAGATATAAGCCTCTTTCTAAGCTCGTCCCTTGGGATTCCTGCACCTTCGGTAAAATGTCCGCCTCCCCCGTTTCCCCTATATGAGTTAACGGCAACTTTATACATTTTATTTCTTTCAAAAGATCTTCCATCAGTAAAGCCCGTTATTATTATCCTTGATCCTTCAGGTTTGGTTACATCGACAGTGTAATTAATACCTGCAGCAGAATCAAAATTATACGATTGGTTCCTGAACCAGGCTTTGCCATTAGTCAAGACCGGTTTCCCGTCCTTTCCAACCCGCAATTTAAGCAATAAATCAGAAGGACGTTTCATTGTGTTGAGCCATTCTGAATATGAATACTCCAGATATTTCTTAATCTCCTCTCCCGACAAAGACATTGTATACAGCATATTTTCAAATCGATAGAGTTTAAACATATCCCCTACTGTTATCGGGCCCTTGTTTATCTGAACATCAAACGAAAGAGGTGCAGCAAATGAAACATCTGCGCCTGTAATTTCCATCTGAATTGTATGAATCATGTCAACAAAAGCGGAAGGGCCAAAATAAGCATCTCTGGATGAGATAGTTACTGATGAGTTACCTATTGGCCTGTTTACATATTCGCTAATTGTTTTATCCTGTTGAGCAAACATGGTTATAAATTCAGGATCAGGGTTATAATCGGAGACATTTATAATCTCTCCTGTTATTTTCATCCGGTGCTTTCCAATTATCTTCTTTGAATAAAATGTTATTTCTGCTTCAGCAAGTTTTTCAGATTTGCTTCCTCCGTCAAGTATCAATACCGTATCCCCAGCCGAGTTGACAATTTTTTCATCAGCAACTTTATGGTCATGGCCACAAAAGATTATATCAAAACCCGGAACATTATAAGCCACGGCAGCAGTGCCATTTTCGCTTAAATTGTCTGACTTTTCCAGTTTCTCCTCATTTTTGTTCCAGCCTGAATGGAAAAGACCTATAACAAGGTCAGGTTTTTCTTTTAATATTAATGGCATCCACTGTCTGGCAGTTTCTACCATATCCTTAAAATCAATACCCTTGTATAACTCCGGGGGAAGCCAGCTCGGTATTGCAGGTGTTACAAGTCCAAAAACGGCAATCCTGATGCCATCTTTTTCGATTATCTGGTAAGGATGAAAATATGGTTTCCCTGTTTTAATATTTACAGCATTGGCGGCAAGCAACGGGAAGTGATATTCTCTTACCAGCCGGTCATAGACTGCATGACCAGCTTCAATATCATGATTACCGACAGTACCTGCATCATAACCCATATAATTCATCACTTCAGCCACAAAATGAGGTTGAACGGTGTCAATAAAATTATAATAATACACTTCAGGCTGTCCTTGGAGATTGTCTCCGTTATCAAGAAGCAGAGTGGCATTTTTATCTTTTCTGATCTTCTTAATATAGTTAAAAGATGAGGCCATGGATACATTTAGTTTCTCTTTTTCAACGAAATCGAACGGCAAAATAACACCATGTATATCGGTCGACTCAATTATGGCTATACTCTTTTTACCGTTCCCTGTACATGAAACCAGCAATAAAAAAAAGAGCAATTTTATACTCATCCTGAAAACAGACATTTTCTTCATTTAATTCTTTTTAATGCCCAAACTTATGAAAGAATAATCATTTTTAATTATTATGAGACATGTTATTGATCAATTATGCCTTATAAGGTTATATTTGCCATTATAAAAACTTCATATGGTAATTACCGGACTGGAATCAATTTTAAATGAATTTCCTTCGCAGCTTAAGGGGAAAAAAATTGGCATTTTATGTCATGCACCAAGTGTTACTAAGGATTTCAAACATATTTCTGAAATTTTTTACCAGAGAAAAGACTGCCGGCTAGATGCACTCTTCGGTCCTCAGCACGGAATTCATGGTCAGACACAGGATAATATGATTGAGTGGCAGAGTCAGAGACATCAGACATTCGATATTCCACTTTACAGCCTTTACGGAATGAATCGAAAACCTACTGCAGAAATGCTGAATGGAATTGATGCGTTTATAATTGATTTACAGGATGTCGGTGCAAGGCTATATACTTATGTCTGGACAGTAAAACTTTGCATGGAGGCATGTACTGAAGCAGGCATACCTGTATGGTTGCTTGACAGACCGAATCCTATCGGCAGGATTCAATTTGACGGACCTGTACTTAAGAGAGAATATTTTACATTCGTAGGAGGCGCATCAATTCCATTGTGCCATCGCATGACGCTTGGAGAAATGGCGCTGTGGATAAAATCTAAATATTATGCCGATTGCGATCTGAATGTTGTAAAGATGAAAAACTGGAAGAGATCTTCATTATTCAGTGATACAGGCCTTCCCTGGATCTTACCTTCACCAAATATACCGACAGTTCAAGACAGCAATGGTTTATCCGGGGACCGTGCTTATTGAAGCGCTTAATCTTTCTGAAGGCAGAGGGTACCACAATTCCTTTCGAACTTTTTGGCGCACCATTTATCGATCCGGAAAAACTTAAAAAGAATCTCAAGGCAACGACATATTGAAGGATGTGCTTTCAGACACCATGATTTCATTCCTACTTTCCATAAATTTTCCGGAGAACTTTGCTATGGGATACAGATTCATATTACGGATATTAATCGTTTTCAGGCCTGTAGGAACTGCGCTTGAAATATTTGATGCAATAATTGAAACAACTGACACTGATGCTCTGAAATTCAAGATGCCTCCTTATGAATATGAATATAACATGATGCCTTTTGATATATTGTCAGGTGATTCAGGAATGAGGCAGACACTGCAATCAAGGAATAATATAAGAGTTGAAAGAGAGAGATGGGCAGATGAAACGGAAGAATTCAGGAAGGAATTTCAACAAATTGCTCTCTATCCCGAATAGATTTAATTGTGGAAAAGGCATGAAGGCTATTCCCGGTTAAGATTTGCTACGAGTTTTTCTATCAGGTTCCCTGAAAGAATGGGTTTAATAACATAATCATCAAAACCTGAATTAATGATTTTCTCCTTATCACCCAGAAGGCCATAAGCTGTCTGAGCAATTACAATGACTTTTTTATTTGTTTCCCTTATTTTACTCAGGGCTGCATAACCATCCATAACAGGAAGCTGGATATCCATCAAAATAATATCTATACCCGGATTATTCAAAGATATTGTTACTGCTTCCTGCACCATCGCCGGCATTCAGAATAATCACACCGGCTTTCTCCAGTATTTTATTCAGATATAACCGGCTTGACAGATCATCCTCAACAATCAGGATTTTCTTCCCTTTTAAGAACTTGTTTTCCATAAGCAGTAAGATTATTCAAAAAGTCCGTCATCTCTCAGTAACAGTAATATTGCGGAATGCGGACACTATTATGTATTTTTCTTTATTGAATTCTATCTCGATTGCACTATTCTGAAGATATACTGCCTGATCTCCCTCTCTTAGGCTGAAGCGGAACATATTTTGGTTCATCTGACCTGTTTTTCCATGGCTCATCATTATCATTCACCGATGGTATAGGATAACCTGGACCAACCTTAACCACATAACCTATCTGGACTTTTTCATTTTCATTTACACCTGGAGGAAGCAGCAATCCGCTTTTTGTCTTTGACTGAGGGACTTTGGGCTTAATAAGAATCCTGTCGCCAATGACAATCAGTTTATTAAGATCCTTTTCATCTAATAATACACTCATATCCATCACTATTCATGACAAAAGTATGATTTTTTACAACAATCGATTACCGTAAGCAGAAATTAATTTAACTCTTAATCACAGAGTGTGAATTGTTTTCAGAAAACCTTTTAATGTTTTTACAGAAATGTATACCCATTATAGCTCAGGGCACTAGCTGACATAAATCATGTTTTTAATCCGGTTCTAAAGAATGGAAGAAATAAATCGGTAAAATGTATTAATTTTCAGCAATGAATTCTGATACTTATAAAACGATAAAGACATCTTCCCGTGGAATTTATAAGGAAAAGGGAAGCAGGTTCATTTCCATTGCACTTCCTGTATCTGATCAGGAAGAAATTAAGCCAATCATTGATAAAATTAAGAAGGAGCATCATGAGGCAAAACATCATTGCTTTGCCTATATGATTGGTTATGAAAGAAATATCTGGAGGGTGAATGATGACGGAGAGCCATCAGGTACTGCAGGAAGGCCTATTCTGGGGCAGATAAATTCATTTGGCCTGACCAATGTGCTGGTTGTAGTAAG
>CAVVGP010000130.1:0-3538 GCA_963747625.1 uncultured Bacteroidales bacterium
CAGGTATTTTGGCGGAACATTATTGGGTGTAAGCGGATTAATAAACGCTTACAGAAGTTCTGCAACTTCAGCTATAGTAAATGCTGAAATTACGGAGAGGACTATAAATGAGTACTATGAAATCACATTTCCTTTTAGTTCACTAAATGATGTTATGAAGATCCTTAAGGAACAAAATCTGGGACAGTCGGAACAATCATTTGATCTTAAATGCCATATAGTATTGAATTTCAGAGTATCAATAAAAGAAAAAGTTTTGGAAAGGCTTTCAAGGGTTGATGGTCTGAAATACAGGTATCTTGAAATACTTTAAAGCATTTTTCCCATTCAAAAGTTTATAATTAATTATTAACATTAAATGAAGTTGAGACAATTCTTGACTAAATTTGATACCGTACCAAAAATGAGCATTTAATGTTCCATAGCAATGAAAAACAGAAGCTTAGTATCAATAGATGATTTTTCAACAGAAGAAATTCTGAAGATTCTTGATCTAACCGAAGAATTCGAAAAAGAACCCAACAGAAAATTACTCGAAGGAAAGGTTATTGCAACTTTATTTTTTGAGCCGTCTACCAGAACCCGTTTAAGTTTTGAAAGTGCTATAAGCAGACTTGGTGGAAAAATTGTCGGGTTTTCTGATGCTTCAAGTTCGAGTGTATCAAAAGGGGAAACATTAAATGATACTATAAGGATTGTCAACAATTACTGCGATCTTATTGTAATGAGGCATCCAATTGAAGGAAGTGCAAGATATGCAAGTGAAATTGCCACTGTACCCGTTATAAATGCCGGTGATGGAGCAAACCAGCATCCTACTCAGACTTTACTTGATCTTTATTCAATACGCAAGACGCAGGGGAAGCTAGACAATCTCAATATTTTTATGGTGGGCGATCTTAAATACGGAAGAACCGTTCATTCTCTGATGATGGCAATGTCAAGATGGAATGCCACTTTCAATTTTATCGCACCCGAAGAGCTGAAAATGCCCGATGAATTTAAATTGTACCTTGACAATCTGGGTCTCAAATACTATGAGCACAATGATTTTACAGATATAATATCAAGGGCTGATATTATATATATGACCAGAGTACAAAAAGAAAGGTTCTCTGATCCAATGGAATATGAGAAAGTTAAAAACGTGTATGTCTTGCGGAATTCAATGTTAAAAAACACAAAACCCAACATGAGAATACTGCATCCGCTTCCTAGGGTAAATGAGATACATCAGGACGTGGATAGTAATCCGAAGGCCTACTATTTTGAACAGGCTCTTAACGGGGTCTATACACGTCAGGCTATTGTATGTTCACTTTTAGGAATTATATAAGAAAGGTTATGGTAATGAAGGAAGCAAAACAAATGAGCGTCAGTGCTATTCAGAATGGAACAGTTATTGACCATGTCCCGGCAAGTAATCTTTTTAAGGTGATACAGATTCTTGGACTGGACCGCATAGATAATCAGATAACTTTCGGAACAAACCTTGAAAGTAAAAAACTTGGTAGAAAAGCTATTATTAAAATCTCAGGTGTCTTTTTTGAAGATGAAGATATAAACAGGATAGCACTGGTAGCACCTGATGCCAAATTAAATATTATCAGAGACTACGAAGTGGTAGAGAAAAAAGTTGTGGAAGTGCCTGATTATATTGTAGGAATTGCCAAATGCATGAATCCAAAATGCATCACAAATTTTGAACCGGTAACTACCAGGTTCAAAGTTGTGTCAAAAAAGAATGTATCACTGAAGTGTCATTATTGCGAAAAAATAACCAACCAGGAGAACCTGCAGATAATATAAGGAAAGACAACACGTAACAAAAACATGGACATGACATGTTATCTTATTCTGTCATAAGACTTTACAAGTTTGTCGTCTTTTTTGATCCCCAGGTAAGCCAGAACAGAAAAGATCAAAATAAGAACAGGAAATATCATTTTAAATCCCGGAATAATTGCTGCATCAAACTTTGAAGTTATACTTAATGAAATATGGATCAATGCTATTACAAAAACAGCAGCAAGAATCAACAGGAATAAAGAGAACCTGATCTGTATCTTCCTGTTTTTAAATAAGAATAAAGTAAAAAGGGATATTAGAATAATCAGAATAATTAATACGGATAAAGGCAATAGCTTTTCAAGCATTTGCTGGCCGCTGCCTGCATTTTCCCGAATAACTTCACTGAATGTAACATGCAAAACGGCTCCGGTTTTTTCCGTAAAATTTAAAAAATCGCCGCGAAGAAAGACTAATGACAAAATGGCAATTACAGACAGATATAAGGATTGTATACGCTGAATCATAATAATCAAATTTCCCGTAAAAATAATTCCTTTTTATAAATAAACTGACAGGAATATCTCCGAAGTGATAAATTAAATCCAGTATCTTTTTATGAAATTTTAACATATTATTCCTGATTCATGCTATTTGGAACATCTATAAATGATCTACATTTGTCCGTCAAGTAACTTATTAAAAAGACCTGATTTTAGAATTAAAAATAAAAGAATCATTCTGTTGCATTTTTTAGAAAACCATTAGGCTCACTCTATGATAAAATTTATGTCAAAGAAGAAAATCCTTAAGCTGTTTTCAATAATAGCACTTTCAGGTACCTTATATAATTGCCATTCCGGGGCAACTGATAAAAAAACAGGCAACCGTCAGGCATTCAATCTCAAAGTAGAAGGGATCATCGTAAACCCTGAAGTATTAGACCAGACAATATCAATTTCAGGCACACTGAAGCCATTTGAAGAAACAGTTCTTATGCCGGAAGTGGCAGGTCGTGTTGTGGATATCAATATGACTGAAGGTGGATTTACAAGAAAAGGAACCCTCCTTGTGAAACTGTTTGACGGTGATTTGCAGGCGCAGCTTAAAAAGTCGCAGGCGCAGCTTGAACTTGAAGAACAAACGGAAAAGAGGCAGAGTGAACTGATGAAAGTAAATGGAATAAGCCAGTTGGACCTCGATCAGACTATTTTACAAATAAACTCTATAAAAGCTGATATAGAAGTATTAAAAGTCCAGATTCATAAAACAGAAGTATATGCTCCATTTGATGGAACCATAGGACTACGGAATGTCAGCATCGGAGCACAGGTAACTCCTGCTACAGCTCTTGCAACTATTCGTGATATAAGGCATTTAAAGCTGGATTTTAGTGTTCCAGAAAAATACAGCAGTACCATAAAAAAAGGATTTAAATTAAAGTTTACGGTGCAGGGTGACGACAATAAATATGACGCTACGGTGATGGCAACAGAACAGGGAATAGAATCTGACACACGTAACTTAAACGGAAGAGCCGTAGTTGAAGGAAATGCATCATTATTGGTTCCGGGTGAATTTGCAAATGTGGAATTGAGATTAGATGAAAAAAAGGATGCCCTCATGGTACCTACTGAGGCTGTCATCCCGGCAGACAGATCGAAACAACTGATTGTTTCCAGAAATGGAAGAGCCCGGTTCGTAACAATAAAAACAGGCGTACGCAATGAATCTTCCGTAGAGGTAATCT
>CAVVGP010000131.1:0-19001 GCA_963747625.1 uncultured Bacteroidales bacterium
TTAAGCAAATACGGCCTGATATATTTTGCCTGGCCGAGTCGGCTCAGATTCCTCTTCGGATAAATGGCCATGATACCCATTAACCTTAATAGTCGTCTGATCCTTTTATGATTTGCAAGAATACCAAGAGTAAGAAGAAAATCTCGCATACGGATAACTCCCTCACTTGGGCGCTCCAGGTAGTGTTCATCCATAAGACGCATTATGTGAAGATTTTCTTCAGTCTCTCTCAAAGGCTTGTAATAAAAACTGCCACGGTTAACACTAACCAGATTACATTGACATCGGATACTTAAAGACTCTTTGCGATTAACCATCAGGAGCCGCTCTGTTACAGACCCAGTTTCTTTAAGTTTTTTTTTAAATAGTCACGCTCCATCTCTAATTGCCCGATTTTGGCAAACATCTTTTCCATTTCCTTTTCATGGTCCTCTGGAACCTGTGCCTTCTCAAACAATTGGGGAGCTCTTTCAAGAAACTCTTTCTTCCACCGGGTTATCATGTTCGGATGTATACCATACTTGTTCGAGAGCTCCGATAGAGTCTCTCTTTCTTGTATCGCTTCAAGTGCTACTTTGGCTTTAAAGGCCCCGGAATGTTTTTGTCTTTTTGATTTCATAATTCACTGGTTTAAAGTTATTAAATTTACTCTTAACCAGTGGTTTTAATTCAGAGTAGTATTATATTCTTTTGAAGATTACGGGATATGTTTCTCTTACCTGATTTGCTCTTTTGGGTGTTTGTAAATTTACCTGACGAATGTTAAATAAATCTACCCTGCAAGTACCTGATAAATAACCCTTGTCGCAATAAAAGTGCAAGTGGATAAGCGAGAATTATTTATTTGCGACAAATAATGGACGTCATGAATGCTGGCTTTAGTTAAATCCATGCTTTGAAAGATCCCACGGACAGATTTTATCAAATGAAGGTTTTATCTATAATAATAAGATTTGCTTACCGCTGAATAATCTTTATCCGGGGATGTCACAAAAAACTCCTTAAATATTTTACTTTGCTTTTCTCTTGCAATTTGACAAACAGGAACAGGGATGGAGTCAACCAGGTAAACATCTTCAAACTCATTAAGCATGCCTGCAGACTATCATGACCATAAAAAGATCGGTCATTCTTCACCGAACATTCAAAATAAAACAAAAAGAATTTAACTCCGGGTTGGGGTGGTCATATTATTTCATCCAATGGTGGCCAAGGTTATTGGCGTCCAACTCAGATAAATAAAATTGCGATAAACCTTTTTATAATTTAAATTTGATAATGAAATAAATAGATCTCCGATGTCAAGCATCATTGAAGGATATAATTACGACATCTTCATCAGCTACCGACAGAAAGACAACAAAGGAGACAGGTGGGTTAGTGAATTTGTGGAGACTCTAAAGACTGAACTTGAATCAACGTTCAAGGAGGAGATCAGTGTATATTTTGATATTAATCCACATGATGGACTCCTGGAGACGCATGATGTGGATGCTTCCCTGAAAGATAAACTCAAATGTCTGGTCTTCATCCCTATAATATCCCGCACGTATTGCGATCCCAAATCATTTGCCTGGGAGCATGAGTTCAAGTTTTTCGTGGAACTGGTTTCTCAGGATCAGTTTGGATTGAAGGTAAAACTACCAAATGGGAATGTTGCTAGCAGAGTATTACCTGTCCGGATCCATGATTTGGATAATGATGATATGAAATTGTTCGAAGGAGTCACTGGTGGTGTGATGAGAACATTAGATTTTGTGTTTAAAACAACATCCGGTGTAAACAGACCTTTGAAAGCTAAAGAAGATCATCCAAACGACAATCTTAACAATACTTACTATCAGGATCAGATTAACAAGGTCTCTCTTGCTATAAAAGAGATTATTTCTGCGTTAAGACAATTTGGACAAAAAAATGAAGAATTACCAAAAGAAGGTTTTAAAACACTATCAGTACCTCAGAAAAGTAATAAAACAAAAATCATTGTTGGATCAGGTATTTTAATGGCTCTGATAATTCTCGGCTATTTCTTAATACCATCACTTTCTAAACAAAAAGAGCATCTTAAAAATCCATTGCTGTTCTGCCTTTCATAAATGACAGCCCCAGTGATAGCAATCAGTATTTCATAAACGGATTTATGGAGGATGTATTAAATCATCTTCAGACAATAAGAGACCTGCATCCTATATCAAGAACTTCCGCTGAAAAATACCGTAAGACAACTAAATCAATTCCTGAGATCGCAAAAGAACTGAGTGTAAACTACATTGTAGAGGGGGATATGCAAAGATATGGTAACAATATACGATTGAGTGTAAACCTTTTCAAAGTGTTTAAAAAGGAGATTAAACTATGGGGAAAAACATACGAAAAAAAGATAAATGATGCAACAGATATTTTCAGTCTGCAAAGCCAGATAGCCCAGTCAATAGCCACAGAATTGGAGGCAGTGATAACACCACAGGAAAAACTTCTGATTGAAAAAACACAAACATCAAACCTGTCTGCTTATGAAAATTGTATTTTGGGTATAAATTATTCTGGCAAATTAACTAAAGAAGATTTTGATACTGCCTTGCAATACTTTGAAAAGGCAATTGAAATAGACCCTGATTACGCTAATGCATATCTTGGAATAGCACAAGTCTGGATGTGGCGCGTATTTAATTCAATTTCAACAACTCCCGAGGAGGCTACTCCAATGATAAAATCAAACCTAACAAAAGCCTTTAAATCAGATAGTACTTCTGCAGAGGTATATTCTGTTTTAGCGGAAATTCAAATGGGTTTTGACGGGGACTTCAAAAGTGCTGAGGGATCTATAGAAAAAGCTATTTCACTTAATCCCAACAATGCAGACGCACATATAAGTTATGGAAATTTATTAGTAGTGTTAGGACACCCTAAAGAAGCATTGGAGCAGTATGAGTTGGCTTTAAAACTGGACCCAATGAATAAAGTCATAAAAATATATTGGGGGACGGCTTTGCTTTTTGCTCGTAGATATAATGAAGCAATAAAGGTATTGCAGGAGATACTAAAAACTGATCCGGGTAACGTTGGAGCATTAGATGAACTTCCAGTTGCACTTCATGAGGTTGGAAGGTCTAGTGAAGAACTTGAAGCATGGAAAGTGGATTACACTATCTGTTTCAAAGGCTATGCAAATGTTTTTGATCAGGGTTATGCTAAGGGAGGTTTAACTGGTGCATTGAATCTTCAGGCTGACAGCCTTGTAAAAAAATCAAAGACAAAATTTATTCTGCCTAGCGAAATTGCTTTACTTTATGCTTGTGCCGGTAATAAGGAGCGAACATTAGATATGTTGGAATGGGATTATGAAGTTCACGATCCAACTTTACCCTTTGGGCTAAGATACCCTATCTTTGAATTTGTTCATAATGAGCCTCGCTATCAGAATCTATTTCATAAGATCAACCTTCAGTATAAGCCATGATGAGTTAATGCTCAACATTCAGATCATCAAAAAAGTTGTCGAAGGGCAAAAATGATATCTTTTTTTGCAAAAACCGGTCTGCTTTCAACGAACATCCATTACATAGCAGCAAAGATTCAACTCTGGATTGGGGTGGTCAATGTGATTCAGGCAAGGTTGGCTTAAGGCATTGGATTTTCTGATAAGAAAAGAATGGTGTTAATTTCCACCGACCTTTGTTTAAATTTAAACGAAATCACACCAAAACCTGGCGTAAACCTGGCGTGAAATAAAAAACCGCTTGTGAAATATTTTCATAAGCGGTTGATTATCTGAAGTGGGCCCAGCTGGGCTCGAACCAGCGACCCCCTGATTATGAGTCAGGTGCTGCTAACCAGCTGAGCTATGGGCCCTTTTAAATCGGACTGCAATATTAGCTATTTGAAAGTAATTATGCAAGTGCCTTACAAAAAGAAAATTTATTAACCTTCTTTCTTGAGATATTCAATCAATACATTTACAGCTTCATCCATATCATTACCGAATGTTAAAATTCCGGCCCTGTCGCCAGCCATAACAATTATCCTTTTTTCATAAACATCCGATTCCCTGAAAAGCCGTAATATATCTTTAGCCAGTCCAATAGTTCCATAATCCATCGATGGATTTGTAGTAGGAACTTTATAAATTAAGCTCATTCCATAGCTCGATACTGTGTACATGTACAACAGCATTTGCTCCGGGGTCAGCTGAATATATTGCAGCATGGGTTAAAGACTCCGAGGAGGCTTTTAATGGGCCTATACACTGAACAGCATTGTCTTCAATATTAAAAGAATTGACTTTTACATAATGACCCGGTTCAAGCTCAGGGATCTCACCGGTTGCAGAACCGGTAATCACGAATTGGTTACCGCCCCTGATCCTCATACTTATATTTCCAAAGCCAACGCCGTTCTCATATGCCCCGATAAGGTCCATATTGTATAAAACTTCCCTCCAATAATTAATTATTTCATACTGCTCATCAGAAATAACAGGCCCCGACTGATTCCAATGACAATTGAATTTAACTACCCCTTCCATTTTAATTGAATTTATCTGAAAACATTTCTTTAATATCCTTTTCCGTTGCCCTGCATATCCCTTTTTCGGTTATCAGTCCGGTTATAAGACGCGCAGGTGTTATGTCAAAGCCATAATTGACAGCTTTTGTATTTTCCGGGCAAATTCTTACTGACTGTATCTTTCCATCAGCAAATCCGGTAACATTTATCACTTCATCCGGATTGCGCTCTTCTATTATAATTTCCTTTGCCCCATCCCTGATATTAAAATCAATTGAAGTTGATGGCAATGCACAATAAAATGGAATCTTTGTTATCAAAAGCCGCCAGAGCTTTAAGATAAGTTCCTATTTTATTGGCAACATCTCCTGTTCTTGTTGTGCGGTCACTGCCAACTATAACGATATCGACCTGCTTTTGTTGCATCAATAAACCACCGGCATTATCAGGGATTAAGGTAAATGGTACGCCATTCTGAGCGAGTTCAAATGTGGTGAGTTTTGCTCCCTGATTTCTGGGCCTCGTTTCATCAACCCACACATGAACAGGAATTCCCTTTTCATGTGCAAGATATACAGGTGCAGTGGCAGTTCCATAGTCTATGCAGGCAAGCCATCCTGCATTACAATGAGTAAGTATATTAACCGGCTCTTCTCTTTTTTTTCTTACTTATGGATTCAATTAATTTTAATCCGTGTTTTCCTATCTGGCGGCAATTTCCCTTTTCCATCTCACAAATTTCAACTGTGACATCAAGAGCCGTCTTTATAAGGTTCCGCAGGATTGCATATTCTTTAACTTTTCTATTACACAATTAACTGCCCATGAAAGGTTTACAGCAGTGGGACGGCAGGAGATAAGATATCGTGCTGCATTTGAAAGGTGTTCCCTTATATTTGTCTGAGAGTTAATCTCAAGAGTGGCAAGATAGATGCCAAAAGCACCGGCAGCGCCAATCAAAGGAGCACCCCTGACAGTCATGTCATCTATCGCATTATAAACATCGTCGACTGACCTGAGATCCTTTATTTCAAAAAAGAAAGGCAGTTTTTGCTGATCAATGACTCTGACAACTGCCGGATCAAAATCATCAATCCAGATGCTCTGATAATTATTGTTGCCAATCTTCATTTTTTATGCCCTTCCCGTTTCTGAACATATAAAGAGTCAAAAATACAAAATATTAGATAATATGTAGGGAAAGGTCACTACCTTTCCCTATATATCTTTTCGAATTGTCGACCAATTCATTCGAAGGCCTTGATATCTTTTTTAATTATATTATATTTGCAGGAAAGAAAAAAGAGTTCAAGAAAGAATGGTATATGATTAACAAAGAGGAGTTTAGGGAAAAAATAATCATTTCAGCAGGACAAATATTCAGCCATTATGGGTTTAAAAAAACTACCATGGAGGAGATAGCCGCTGCATTGAAAATGGGGAAAAGCTCTATATATTACTACTTTGAAAGCAAAGAAGATATCTTTGAAGCGGTCATACTGCATGAGGCTAATATACTTAGAAATGAGCTGACTACAGCAATAAAGTCTGTTGAGTCGCCAATAGATAAAATGAGAAATTATGTTTTTGTAAGGATGAAATCGTTCGAAGAACTTTCAAATTATTATAATGCAATCTTTGATAAAAATCTTGATCACTTTGATTTTATAGAAACTATCCGTGAAAAATATGACAGGGAAGAGCTTGCAATTTTACGCCTGATCTTATATCATGGAGAACGGAAAAAGGTATTTAATGTAGTCAACAGCGAATATACCGCAATGGCTGTTCAGACAACACTTAAAGGGCTTGAAGTTCCCCTGTTCTGGAAAAAGAAAGAAGTGAATATCGAAAACAGGCTGAATGCAATTCTCGATGTGTTGTTCTACGGAATTGTAAAGAAAAAACAGGTACAATAAAAACATCCAGGACCGTTGGATGCAGGAACGTTGCATGCAACGTTCCTGCATGTCCCTGCATGAAACGTCCCTGCATGAAACGTCCCTGCATGCAATGTTCCTCAATGTTAATGCATGCAACGTCCCTGCATGTTCTTTTATGAAATTTACCTGCCTGTTTTGAGTGTTTTCGGTTCAATAATTGCCCGCTTATTCTTTTTGATGCTCCAGTATAACCCGAAAATACCAAGTAGAATAAAAGGGATACTCAGTAACTGACCCATGTTCAGTTTCATGCTTGCTTCAAAAGCAACCTGAGGCTCTTTCAGGAATTCTATAAAGAAGCGGGCTGTGAAAACGAGTATGCAGAGCAAGCTTATTAGCATACCTTGTATATGTTTTCCTTTTTTTCTCCAGTAAAGTGTATAAAGAAGTACAAAAATTGCAAGATATGCCAAACCTTCATAAATCTGGGTGGGATGTTTAGGAGCAACCTCGTGGTTTCTTAAAAAAACGAAACCCCATGGAACTGTTGTTTCTACACCATATATTTCAGAATTCATAAGGTTCCCCATTCTGATCAGAAAGCCTGAAAGAGCGACTACAATGGCAATCCGGTCGAGAGCCCATAGATAGTCCTTCTTCTCTTTTCTTGTGAAAAGCCATACTGCAATAAGTATTCCAATCGCGGCTCCGTGACTTGCAAGACCACCATGCCAGATCTTAATTATCTCCATGGGATGACTTAAATAATAGCCGGGTTCATAAAAAAGACAGTGTCCCAGACGGGCCCCAATAATTACACCTATGGCCATATAAATGGTCAATCTGTCAAGAACAGCTTCCCCGAGATTCTCATTTTTGAAAATCTTGTCCATAATAACATATCCGATCAGAAAAGAGGAGGCAAACAAAAGGCCATACCATCTAACTGCAAAAGAACCAATTATCGGAAGGGTAACCCGGAATATTTCGGGATTAACATTCCATGGTATCACAAGTAAATGCATAATTAAAAATTTTCGTTAGTGCCAAAGGTAGAAAATATTATTATTGATCAAAACCAAAACTCCTTATTCATGGAAGGGTTTTAATTCAATAACGAAATGATTCTTTAAAAAATGATGTAAGTTTGTAATTCATAAACAACCGTGAGAATTTATGTACAAAAAAATAAATTCACGTCTTTTTCTTAATACAGCTCTGATATTTATTATTGGTGGATGTGCAAAGATTAACACTCCGTCGGGTGGTCCAAAAGATAAAACTCCTCCGGTTGTGGTAAGCAGTGTTCCTCTAAACGGGGCAAAAAATTTTAAGGGACACAAAATTGAAATTGTATTTGATGAATATGTAGTTCTTGACAATATAAATGAAAAATTCATGGTTTCACCTCCTATGAAGAAGAAACCAAGGGTATTCACTCGGGGTAAGGCTGTTGAGATTGAATTTGATTCCAAACTGAAAGACAGTACAACTTACACTTGTTATTTCCAGGATGGAATAAAGGATCTGAATGAGGGGAATGTTCTCCAGGATTATCAGTTTGTATTTTCAACGGGACCGGTAATTGACTCCCTTTCTGTCACAGGGAATATTTATAATGCATTCGATCTTGAGGTTCCTGAGAAAACAGTGGCACTTTTATACAGGGAGCTCGCCGATTCAGCTGTTATTAAACACCTTCCTGAGTATATGTCGGTTTTAGATCCGACCGGCTATTTCAGAATTGATAATGTTCGTCCGGGAATTTACAGGTTATACGGATTGAAAGATGCGGATAACAGCAAAAATTATAATCTTCCTGATGAAGAGTTTGCTTTTATGGATACAACTGTGTTAATTACTCCTGAAAAGAATTTCATACCGCCGGTTCATAATGTTAAAGATACAACCGAAATAAAAAAAGGGGAAAAACCTGGATCAGAGACTAACAGGGAAACAATACACAGGAAAAAAGCCACTGGCAAAAAACCGGCTGAAGCTAAAGACACGACAAATTTAAAAAAGAATGCAGGCAAGGAATCAGAACCGGTAGTCTTAAAAGGAGAATACAAGCTTTACCAGTTTACTGCACTGAAAAAAGCTCATTACCTGATCAGTTCGCACAGGGATCGAAAGTACCTGATGACATATATTCTTTCGTTGCCTCCCGATACAATGAAATTTGAATTTTCTATTCCGGGAGCACCAAATAAAGAATATTTTACAGAGCCCAGTGTAAACAGGGATACTTTAAAGGTATGGCTGACAGACAGTACTCTCTATTCACAGAGCAGATTTCCACAATAATAAAATATCCTTTTACCGATACACTTAAGGTATTAAGATATAAGCAAGACACAATACCGATGAGATTTCTGGCCCCGAGGCCTTCAAAGAATGCAAAGGTTAAAAGGGTTGCTTTAACCCTTGAAACCAATATACAAACAGGCTTAATAAAACCTGGCCAGACTATTTTTTTTAAATCCAAAACTCCGTTCAGGCAGCCAGATACATCGCGGATCAGACTTTATGAATTAATACAGACAGAAAAGCAAAAACTTCCGTATAGTCTCATTAAGGACAGTGCCAATGCAAGTATGTACTTTTTAAAAACAAAACTGGCTGTAGGAAAAGAAATACCTTTTCATTGCCGACTCAGGTTCATTCAGCAATATTTATAAGGAAGTATCTGACTCGATCGGAATTAAATTTTCAGTTAAAGATCCGGACTCATATTGCAAATTATCAATGGAGATAAAGAATTATGAAGGTAACAGGATCATCCAGTTACTTGACAAGACTGAAAAGCTTGTTGCTGAAATTTATATGAAGAAAGACGGAAAGGCAGTTTTCCCGCTCCTTGACCCGGGAATTTACCGGCTGCGGGTAATATATGATCTGAATGGTGACGGGAAATGGACTACAGGTGATTTTGAGAAACACCGGCAACCGGAACCGGTCTCCTATTATCCTACTGAAATAGAATTGAAACAGGGATGGGAGCTTGAATTCATGGGCGAAAAGGCTTGGGATATTAGTGTAAAAAACTTTAAGGACCAGAAATTGAGAGCGAAGGAGACCAAGACCGGAGCAGGTACATCAGGTACAAAATCCAGAACCGGGAGACAATAAATCAAGAGGTCTGATGCCATTCCCGCAGTTGGGTCACTATGAATCCATTTTTCTTTGATTGTCATACAGTTAACTAAGTATCCCGGAATATTACCGTAATCCCGTTCGCAGATTTTCTGTTAAAGGAATATTAATATTCTAGGAATGAAGAAAATTTTGTACTAAATTTGGTTCTTTAAGTTCCGAAGTAAAACGCAATCAGGAAATGAAAGATAGCAGAAGTGCATAAAATAGAACTTAAAACTGATTATCCTCCGATGGAAGAAATTTCAGCCAGGATGGATGAACAGAAGGAAGGCTGATGATCGATACAATTAACTGGAAAGGGTATAATTATAAGCCTGATGTAGCACTGTCAATAGCATACAGTGGTCATGAAATTTTCCTCAAGTATTATATTTCAGAGGATTATTTCAAAGCGGAAAAACTGAAACAAATCAGATGGTTTGCGAAGATTCATGCGTTGAATTTTTTGTTTCTCCCGAGGATGACGGGATATATTATAACATGGAATTTAATGCTATCGGAACATGCCTTCTTGGAACAGGGACTGGAAGGGCAGACAGCAAAAGAGCAAGACCCGAAATCATTTCAAAGATAAGAAGACTTACAACTGCCGGAACAGAACCAATAAAAGAGAAAGAAGGAAAACATGCATGGGCCATCACAATAGCAATTCCTTTTGAAGTTTTTTTCCATCATCAGGTAATAGATCTTAAAGGGAAAATATTCAGGGCAAACTTTTATAAATGTGGTGATAAACTAACTGTTCCGCATTATGTTACATGGAATCCTGTTGGAACAGCTGAGCCGGATTACCATCATCCTGAACATTTCGGGTTATTGAAATTTGTTTGACTATTGGCCCCTCGACCCATCTGATGGGGCTGAAACTGTCATTTCTGGTTGAATTTCACTCGAAAGCAGAGAATTAACCCCCCTTTAGAGCATGCTCTGAACGAAGTGAAGGTGGGGAAGGGGGGCAAAATAATAAATGAAAAAGTTGAACTAAAGAATGAATAATTATGATTAAAGGTAATGCACTCATCGGTCAGTCAGGTGGACCAACATCGGTAATAAATTCCAGTCTTGCCGGAGTTATTGAAACTGCACAATCCTCATCTTTTATCAGGGAGATTTACGGGATGCACTTTGGCATTGAAGGTTTCATGCAGGAATGGCTGTTTGATCTTGGCAGACAACCGCGAAAGATAATTGAAGGATTACGCCATACTCCTTCATCAGCATTGGGATCTTCGCGCCATAAGGTTCAGGAAAAGGATCTTCCTGTTATTCTTGATGTACTCAGGAAATATGATATAAGGTATTTCTTTCTTATTGGCGGAAACGACACGATGGACACGATCCACCGGGTTGAAACCTATTGCAGGAATCAAAAATATGAACTTACAGGCATCGGAATTCCGAAAACAGTTGATAATGATCTGTTCGGAACCGATCATACTCCTGGATTTGCCTCCGCGGCAAGGTCAAATATCCTGAATGTGATGCAGGCCGGAATGCTTGCCCGCGATATGCAGAAAGTTGACACTTTTGTCATTTATCAGACAATCGGGAGAGATGCCGGATGGCTGGCAGCTGCAACCGCAGTGGCAAGGAAAAATGAAGAGGATGCTCCTCATCTTATTTATGCTCCGGAGTTTCAGTTTGACCGCGACAAATTCCTGAAAGAAGTTGATGCATGCATCAAAAAATACGGGTGGGTTTCCATTGTCTGCGGGGAAGGATTGAAATACGCTGATGGTACACCGGTAAGTTCTGCCACGGTGAAAGATAAGTTTAATAATACTGAATTCGGTGCAATGGGTGGGTCAAGCGTTGCTCTCAGACTTCACCAGATGATAACCGGAGAGTTTGGATACAGAGGGGAATTTCAAATCACGGAATCGTTGATAATGTGCGACTTCGTCAGAGCATCAGCCGTTGACCTTGATGAGGCATATCGCTGCGGGGTCGAAGCAGTCAAACTGGCTGAGAAAGGGGAATCGGGATTATATGGTAAGTATAAAAAGAATATCAAATAACCCGTATACAATTGAATTTGGAAAAGTCCCTTTAAAAGAGGTGGCTGTTTCTGCAAAACCTATGCCGTTGGATATATTCAATACGGAAGGAAATCATGTATCTCCGAAATTCATTGATTATATAAAACCACTTGCAGGAGAGCTTCCTGGAATTTATTCAACTTGAAAAAATATTTGTAAAAAAATAATATAAATCAGATCATGCCAAAAAAATTTAATAAAGTTGCTCTTTCATTTCATGCACATCCCGATGATGCGGAAGCATGGAATGCAGGAGTATTGAAACTGCTAAAAGACAAAGGTTATAAAATCGTTATAGCCACGATGACATCAGGAGACCTTGGTGGATGTAATATGACCATGGAGGAAACCGCAAAGCTCAGGATTGAAGAGGCCAAAAAAGCCGCTTCAGTTCTTGACGCAGAATATTATATGCTTGGAGGAATCGATGGATTTCTTTTTGATACAAAAGAGCTGAGGCTGAAGGCAATATCTCTGATGAGAAAAGTCCAGGCAGGAATAATATTCACCCATCTTCCTTCCGATTATCATTCTGACCACCGGACCACAGCCAATATTGTTGAGACGGCAGCTATGGTATCATCGCTTGGAACTGTTCCGGTAAAAGAAAAAGCCCTTGAAATAACTCCGTTGCTATACCATACTTCCCCGTTAACATTATCGGATCCGCTTGGATCACAGATAGTGCCACCTCATTTTTTCGTTGATATAAAAACAGCTATTGAAACAAAAAAAAAAATGCTCGGTTATCATATCTCCCAGATAGAGCTGATGCAGCACATGCATAAGATGAATGATTTCTTCGGATATGTGCTTGAAGGAAACCGAAACTATGGTAAAATGGTAGGGATTGAATATGCTGAAGTATACTGGCAGCATCTTGGAGGAGGTTTTCAGAAAGAAACCCAGGTTCAGAATGATCTTTCAGAATTTCTCATAAATAAAATATAATAATCATGAAACTATCAGAAGAAAAGTACAATAAGTATGCCCTTGTAAGGGAAATGATGGAGACTCCGGCAATAATAAACTCCTTTAAGCCTGAAGCTGCAGCCAGATTTGCAGAAGCTGTCAGGAAGCATAAAGGATTATTTCTGACAGGAGAAGGCAGCAGCAGGATATTTCCTGCCAAAAGAGCAATATATGCATCTCACAAAAAAGGGTTAACTCTTCCTGTTGTTACAGAAGGTTGCACTCAGGCTGAAGAGTATAATCTGAGCGACTATGCGGTTTTTGCAGCTTCGAATTCGGGCCAGACAAAAGAGGTGGTCAGGCTGACAACCCTGCTTAAAAAACAGAAACATAATGCAGTTTTTGGTCTTACTGCAAACCCGGAAACCAAACTTGAAGAGATTGCTAGATGATACAGAGTTATTGATCTGTGGAAAAGAAAACGCAGTTGCAGCTACAAAGTCAGTGATTGAACAAGGACTTTTTTATGATTCGCTTCTCAGGATTGTGAAAGGTGAAAAGATGGAAGGGCTTAAAGAACTGGCAAAAAAAACAGAAGAGGCATTAACCTTAAAAATCGATCCGGCTATAACAGAAATAATCAGTAAAGCAAGCATGATATATTTTGCCGGAAGAAATAATGGTGTTGCTGAAGAACTGGCGCTTAAAACCAATGAAATCACAAGGAAAAAATCAGCATTCCTCGAGGGAACTTTTGCTGTTCATGGCATTGAAGAGGTCATGGATAAAAGCGAAGTCCTTATATGGATTGAACCATTCGAAACTGAAATGGAAAAATTTAAGGAATGCCTGGTGAAGGGCGTGGGGATGAATATCATTGCAGTATCTTCCAAGAAAACAATGTTTCCGACAATTATAATTCCTGATGGTGGTCAGTATGCTGAATACGTTCAGCTTGCAGCAGGATGGAATATTCTTGTCGAGACAGGTATTTCACTCGGGATTAATCTTGATAAACCAACAAGGGCAAGGAAAGTAGGGAATGAGTATATTCCGGAATAATCACCTGCCAACCTTTAAATGATACCTGGAAAGTAACTGATTAAAATCCTTTGTGATGCTTTATGTAGTACTTTACGTTCCTTAGTGGTTAAAAATTAATTCATTTAACCACAAAGGAACAACAAAGGGAAACATTTCAGTTCAAAAAGTGGACACTACTCCGAAAACTGCCAGGGTAAGAAAAAATTAATAAATTCATAACTTAAATTAGGTAATTAGAAATATATTTGTAAATACTATATTTACAAGTATAAAGTAATTATTTAAAATATGGCAAAAAAACAGGTAGCAGTAGGTATAGACATAGGAGGTACAAATACAGTTTTTGGTTTTGTTGACAGGGAGGGTAATATTCTTGGAGAAGACAGGTTGAAGACCTCACATTATGATGAAATTGAAGTATTTGTAGCTGCATTATATGAAAAAATTCAGGTTACCGGCCAAAAGATAGGGAAT
Source organism: uncultured Bacteroidales bacterium (assembly GCA_963747625.1). Taxonomy (GTDB): domain Bacteria; phylum Bacteroidota; class Bacteroidia; order Bacteroidales; family VadinHA17; genus LD21. Next base: position 14,018 of record CAVVGP010000131.1, read on the forward strand.
GGAACTGAAGTAATAGGATTTGGAATAGGTGCTCCTATGGGAAACATCAATAAAGGAACTATTGAGCATGCTGCCGGTCTTCCGTGGAAAGGGATTGTGCCACTTGCTGAGATATTTAACAGGCATACCAACCTTCCGGTAATTGTAACAAACGATGCAAATGCAGCAGCAGTTGGAGAGATGGTATACGGTGGTGCCAAAGGGATGAAGAATTTTGTTGTTATTACACTTGGAACCGGTCTTGGCAGCGGATTTGTAATTGATGGGAAACTTGTATATGGGCATGATGGATTTGCAGGAGAGATAGGACATACCGCAATCCGTCCCGGTCCATCAAACCGCGATTGCGGATGTGGCAGAAAAGGTTGTCTTGAAACATATGTATCTGCCACAGGACTTAAAAGATCTCTTCTTGAAGATAATGGCTGACAGCAATGAACCAAGTGAACTAAGGAAATTAAGTTTTGATGAACTTGATGCTGAAATTATACATGATGCCGCAAAACGAGGCGATTATATTGCAAAGAGAGCATTTACCCATACAGGAAGAATGCTGGGGTTCAAACTTGCCGATGTTGTTGCACATACAAATCCTGAAGCAATATTTCTTTTTGGAGGCCTTGCCCTTGCCAAGGATCTGATTTTTGAACCAGCAAAAGAATACATGGAAGAAAACCTTCTCAGTATTTATAAAGGGAAAGTGAAACTTCTGCCGTCACAGTTAAGTACTCATAATGCAGCTGTTCTGGGAGCCAGTTCACTTGTTTGGACAAATAAGGAATCGTGATAATTAAATTAATATCTGTGGATATGGCAAATTTCCCTGCGGTACTCAATCATATTCTTGGGGTTATTTTTATTATTATTGTATTTGCACTTGCCTATGCTTATCTTAAGCCCCATCAGCTTCATAAGCGCAGGCTTGTTTCAACCCTTCTTCTTAAAATAAGCTATCTGACTATATTTGCTTGTTCTCCTGATAGTTATATATCTCTCAGCCCTTGTAAAAGGAGGATTGGAAACAGTTTTTGTCGGAATTGAATTTTTTGCATTCCTTGTTGTCCTCTTTGTTCCTACTATAGGTATATTTGCACGGAAACTTGGCCAGTTCAGCAAAAAAAGAGAAGGATATAATTACTTCTTTACAGTAGTAAATGTCCTTCTCAATAATAGCTATTCTTGTAATGTATTTCATATAAAGATTCTTTTCAGAGATATATTAAAACCTTTTCAAACCTGTTAAAATTAAAACCCAAAGCTATGATACAGGAACGTTTAATCGGGTATATTGAACAGAGTATCAGACAAAACTGGGAAATTGAGGCTTTGTCGAATTATAAAGAAAAAGGTTATTCTTATAAAGGAATAGCTGAAAAGATACTTAAAATTCATATTCTATTTAAAGGATCCGGAATAAAAGAGGGGGATAAAATTGCTCTGGTTGGACGGAATTCTGCAAACTGGTGCATTACCTATCTGGCAATTGTAACCTATGGTGCAGTAATCGTACCTATTCTTCCTGATTTTAAACCTGATGACCTTACCAATATTATTAACCATTCTGATTCAAAACTTCTGATTGTCGATGATAAGATCTACGATCTCTTTGATATTGGCAGGGTGCCCGCTATAAGCGGAGTTTTTTCCCTCGACGACTTCAGAATGATAATCACCGAGGACGCTGCTGTTAAAGAGACTTTCTATTCCCTTGATGCCAAATATTCATCCGAATTTCCTGTGCTCAGGAAGGAGGATATAAAGTTTTCTGATATATCAAATGACAATCTCGCAGTTATCAGTTATACATCCGGTACAACCGGGTTTTCCAAGGGAGTAATGTTAACTCATAACAGCCTGGCAGCCAATATAAGGTATGCCCAGAATAATATGCCTTTGAAACCAGGCGACCCGCTTGTTTCATTTCTGCCTCTTGCTCATACATACGGATGCGCATTTGAATTCCTGTTTCCGTTCACAATAGGTTGTCATATTACAATTTTATCAAAAACTCCCTCTCCGCAAATAATAATCCAGGCATTCAAAGAGATTAAACCACGGTTGATTCTTTCTGTTCCTCTTGTGATTGAGAAAATATTCAAGAAGCAGTTATTACCGGTTATCACTAAACCTCACATGAAAATATTACTGGCAATCCCGCTGTTGAAAAGATAATTTATAAAAAGATAAGTGAAAAACTGGTTGAGACATTTGGCGGGGAATTTAAAGAAATTGTTATCGGGGGAGCTGCCTTTAATGCTGATGCCGAGAAATTCTTTAAAAAAATAAGTTTCAGTTTTCTGTCGGATACGGAATGACTGAATGCGGGCCACTCATCAGTTATGCTACCTGGGACACTACCAAACTTGGTGCCTCGGGAAGAGCTGTAGATACACTTGAAGTCACAATTGATTCTCCCGATCCGGAACATATAGTCGGGGAAATAATCCTGAGAGGGGAGAATGTGATGGCAGGATACTACAAGAATGAAAAAGCAACCCGTGAGATGATTGATGAAAATGGCTGGATGCATACCGGTGATCTTGGTGTGATTGATAAGGAGGGCAATATTTTTATAAAAGGAAGAAGCAAAAGCATGATTCTCGGCCCATCCGGGAAGAATATTTATCCTGAAGAAATTGAGGCTGTAATAAACAACAAAGATTATATAGTCGAATCTGTGGTAATTTCAGTTGATAATAGATTGATCGCACTGGTTTATCCCGATTATGAAATGTTGAAAAGAGACAATATTTCAGAAGAGCAGCTTCTTGAATATCTGGAAAAGACAAAGAAAGAGGTGAATGAAAGGTTGCCTGAATTCATGGCAGTCAGCAAATTCAAGATACATTCCGAAGAATTTGCAAAAACACCAAAGAGAAGCATTAAAAGATTTCTTTATACAAAAGAATAAATATCATTAATTCTCTCATATTAAGAACATTCTCTTAATAGTAGAGGATTTGGAGGTGTTGAAGCCGGCATTAATTATCACTTTTCTCCTTGGTATTAATTTGTGCCCTGCCTTGAGAAGGCTCACAAATAAAAGTTTTGTCTTAAAATGATTTGTATGGATCTGTATGTTGTAATTGTAGCTGGAGGAAGTGGCACGCGGATAGAGAGCTGACATACCCTAGCAGTTTCTGGAATTAGCCGGAGGCCGGTTCTCATGCATACAATTGAAAGATTTAAATCATTCAACGATGCAATTGAAATAATTACCGTGCTTCCTGAAAACCAGCTTCGTTATTGGATCGACCTGCAGAAAAAGCATTCATTTTCGATTCCCCACACTCTTGTAAAGGAGGATCAAACCGTTTCATCTATGTCAGGAACGGACTTAAATTTGTTGATAGTCAGGGGTTGGCAGCCATTCATGACGGAGTAAGACCGTTTGTAAATATTGATACAATTAAAAGATGCTTCGAAACAGCAGAAAAACTTGGTGACGCTGTACCTTCAATTTCCCCGACAGAATCTTTAAAATAATAACCGAAGAGGGCCGAGGTTTGGGATCGAAGATGCTCGAAAGATCTTGGATGTTTTCGACCGACCATTGGTAGGAACCATCGTTAAGCCCAAGGTTGGCCTGGATCCTGCTAGAACGGCCGAGGTGGCTGCAGCCGCTGTTCGGGGTGGGCTGGACCTCGTCAAGGACGATGAGACGCTGACTGAACCAATCCTTTTGCCCGATGGTAGAAAGGGTGGAGGGGCGGTAATGAAGCGCTTTGGACCGGGTAGAAAAGGACACGGGCAAGAGAGCCTTTTACGCCGTTAACGTTACCACGGTGCCGATCAGATTCTCGAGAGCCGGAGAGGGGCAGCCCTTGTGGCTGCCCAGGACCCGCCAAACGTGGCGGGGGCGGCCACAAGGGCCGCCCCTACAGCGGCCGTAGCCTGGTTAAAAGACCAATGCGGGCTGGATGACGCCGGGGCGGAGCAGGCGGTCGAATACATTCTGGCCGGGCGCGCCATGCTGGGCGCGGTTCCGACTCAGCACAGATCATCGCCGAGCGCTTTTTCGACGAGGGCGGCGGCATGCAACTTGTCATCCACGCGCCCGTTTGGCGGCAGAATCAACAAAGCCTGGGGACTGGCGCTGCGCAAGAGGTTTTGCCGCTCGTTCAATTTTGAATTGCAGGCCGCTGCCACCGAGGATGGCCTGAACATCTCGCTGGGTGAGCAGCACAGCTTTCCACTCGCGGATGTCTTCCATTTTCTGACGCCGGAATCCGCTGCCGCCGTGCTCGAGCAGGCGGCGCTGGTTTCGCCCATCTTCGCCACACGCTGGCGCTGGGACGCCACACGCGCCCTGGCGCTGCCGCGTTTTCGCAACGGGAAGAAGATCCCGCCTCAAATTCAGCGCATGCGCGCGGACGACCTGCTGGCAGCGGTCTTCCCGGATGCGGCGGCCTGCCAGGACAACATCGAGGGCGACATTCGCGTTCCGGACCACCCCCTGATCCGCGAGGTGATGAAAGACGTGCTCACGGAGGCGTTGGACCTCGAGGGCTTGAAGCGGGTGCTGCGCGGAATCGGGACGGCAGCATCCGCTGCATCGCGGTGGACACGCCCGCCCCCTCGCCAATTCTCTCACGAGATTCTGAACGCCAATCCCTACGCCTATCTCGACGATGCCCCGCTCGAAGAGCGCCGGGCGCGCGCCGTCTCTCTGCGCCGCGTGCTGCCGGAGACGGTGCTCACTGAAATCGGCCGGCTCGATCCCGCCGCCATCGCGCAAGTCCGCGAAGAAGCCTGGCCGGATGTTCGCGACGCCGACGAGTTGAGCGAAGCGCTCCAGGTATTTGTTGCCTTGCCCGAAAATTTCGTGCCGCCGGAGGCCCACAGTGGCACAGGCACTCTTGCCTGTGTACGGTGATCATTCGGGAGAGGTAAGTACACAGGCAAGAGTGGCTGTAATCAGGGGTGGCCGCGCAGTGGGGCGATCTCTTTCGTCAACTTGTCGCTGAGAACGCGCCGCTCGTGC
>CAVVGP010000132.1:0-18175 GCA_963747625.1 uncultured Bacteroidales bacterium
GAAGAAAAAACTGTCAGGGCTACAATAGAGAATAAGGATCTGAAAGGAGAAGTACCCTTTTATCAGTATTGATGGGAATAATAAAGTTAAACCGGAAATGCTTGCAGATAAAGAGATGAAATAAAAATTACTTATAAGCAGGCCTCAGTAGGTACATTTTCTTGCTTCTTCGGCAAATGCATTAATCAATTTCAGGTCAGCCTCAAAAAAATGGTCTGATGGAGAGAGAATGAATCCGCCATTTTGTCCGGCTGCTTCAAAACATCTTCGAACCTTCTCTTCTTGTTTCTGCTTCTGAGCAGCCAGTGAAGAAATGGAACTGATCGAATCCTCCAATCATGCAAACCTTATCTCCGATACGTCGTTTTGCTTCCTCTAATATAGTATCTCCACCCATTGCTTCAGGTGAGAATGTTTCCATAGCATCAGGTTTCATAGCGGCAATATCTTCAAGAATAGGCATCATTCCACCGCAGGTATGGTACGAAATTTTCTGTCCGGCTTCATGAGCGGCTTTGATAAGCGGAGCATCGTAAGGAGCCACAAATTCATTAAATATGTCCGGAGAAATAACTGTTGTGGAAGCATCGCCACCTCCTAATTCAAGGATATCATAGTTTGCTCCTTTCAGCGATTCAACAAAAACTCTTTTTCTCTCCTGTAATATACTCAGGAAGGCATGAACCCAATTGGGATCCATAAACGTGGCCATTATGAGATTTTCAATTCCGTACATACATACGGCATCCTGCCAGCAACCTGGTTGTCCGAATCCATCAAAACAAGGAATATGACCCCTGATCAGACCTCTTTCACCGAATTCTTCTACTGTCAAGTTAATTTTTTCAACGTCACATTTTGGAGAGGGCATGTATTTTGCCAGTATATCAATATCTGACTTTTCCTTTATTACATGTTCACTAAGCCAGGTAGTATGAATATCTGACTGAAGAACCATTGAAAGAGTTTTAACCGGTGTTATAATATTCAGCCGTTTTGTAGGATATGTCTGACCAAGAATCTCTTCATTTGAAAACCTCCAGTTATCGGTGCATACCCTGCGAGCTTCCAGGAATCCTATCTCGGTATGTATCGGGTCAAAATATTCTCCTTTTGTTGAATCGTAGGTATGAGCAATGAACCACCTTATAGGATCCAATCCGAAATAGTCAAAGAACTCCTGGTCAGAAATCCCGTTCATGTAATTTTCCAGGAAGGAAGGCATTAAATGATGTGTGGTTACCGGCAGCCGGTCGGTTTTTTTCCCTGCTAATGCATTTAGAAATCTTTGTTTGGAGTTCATTTCCATGCTTTTTAATAAATGGTTGTCTCCTTGTGCAACAAAGAGTGACGAAAATAATTAATAATCATTGAAAAGATGAAAGTTTAAAGACCGGTTCTCTTTTTTATTTCATTTGCCAGTAATTCAAATTCTTCAGTTTCCTTCCTGACCTGTACGATAAAGCTATTTTCATCGACAGTGCCCAATGCGGCTCTCATCTCTTCGGGATTTCTGAATGTGGAATGCCTGTAAGGATTATCATAATCTTTTTTTCGTGAGCTGTAAACCTGGTCGCTAACAAATCTCTGAATATCCACTGTTTTTTTCAGGGCAGACTGCCACTCTGATTTTGTCAGGTTTTCTGATGCGTACAGATGACAAAGAGTTGCAAACGCATGTTTTTGTTTGTCTGCTTTATATTTAATCCATAGATCATCATACCTGTTGTGGATCTCTTTCCATGTCTTTAATTGGCCTGATCTTATATCGGACCGGAGTTTATCAAGATCATCTTTTTGCATTATTTGTCCGCCAAGATTGACCCAGTTTTTTTGTCGTTCACCTCGCAGTTCTTTCTGCATAGTTGTAAATGAAGCATTTGGATCTGAACTCAGGTAGGACATCAGATTCTTCATGGCATAATAGAGCAATATATCGCCATAGGCATGGTATGCTTTATAAGTTTTTAATATCACTACTTTTCTCCTGGTATTCTCCATATTCTCGCCAAGTACTTCCAGAGTATTGATTTCTTCTTCTTTACCTGACAAAAAAACTCGACCGAGGCTCGCAAGGTCATCATCATTCTTGGTATTCGGTGATATCTTCTTTAGGCGAAGACTCGCTTTGGCAGTCCATATCTCCAGTAAGTTACGTGCAAAGAATATCTCTTCAGCTGTATCTGGAGCGAAAGGATCAAATTCAATATTCTGATCTTTGTGCACACGTCTGTCGCGATTCTGAAATTTCCAGGAATTCCGTGCCAGGGCGTACATATTGTACATCCACCAGAATGCCGGCATTACTTCTAGCTGATCCTTAGATACATTATTATTAAGCAATGAAAAAGGCAAAGGGATATCAAGTTCAGCAGGATAATCGGCTTTTGAAAGCAATATAAATGATGCGAACCTGCAGGAATGCTTTACGCTCGTGCATAAGCCTGGCCAGAATCCCCTTCCTGCCTGAATTTCGTTGTCATTGGCCCTGCTGTTATGATTTGAACCTATTGTTGCTCCTGCGGCCACATTGCTTTGACCCATAACTACTGAAGCAATAAGGAATGAATTATTGTGATGCTGCTCATGCGCCGGGAATATCAGATTATTAAGTACTTCACAGCATGAAATTGTCGAGTTATCTCCTAAAAATGAGTTGATCAGCCTGGCTCCATATTTAAGGTTTGAATTATTCCCCAGGATAAACTTTACGGCTTTGCAACCATAAAAAATATGGCATCCATAACCAATTATCCCATTTACAAGTTCAACTCCTTCCCCGATTTGAGTCGGTTCTTCCTCTGATGAATTAATAGTGAGGTTTTTTAACTTATTTGCCCCCTTAATGTAGCAGAATGAACTGATCTTTACATCTTTCAGGATAAGTGAATTTTTAATAACACAATTGTTGCCAGTAGTTCCATAAAAACCACGCTGGTTATCAACACTGTTCTGTGTCATTTTTTTGAGACTATCCTGCAGGCCTGAGTCATCAATATATTTAGCCCACAAATATGCATCAGCTGTTATCATCCCGTCGAAAGGGAGTACCCTGCGGCAGCCCGTTTCATTCATGAGATCGAGCCATGTCCTTACACTTTCCTGTTCACCTTCCTTGATTATTCCATTACCGAATTTGGCGTGATCTGTTGTATGCATTTCCTGGATATTGAACAGTATACAGCGGTCACCTATAATATAATGAGCCAGGTAATGCACATTATGAATGGCTACATCATCGCCTATATCGGAAGAGATTATCAGGCTGTTTGTAATTCCTGAAGGCACTCTCAGATCGTGATGCTGAAGAATTATATTCCTTAAACATCCGATCCTTACGAGTCCAAAAAACCTTGAATTTTTTATCTGGTCAGTATCAAACTGGTCTGTTACCAGTATTTCATCCCAGTTATCGGCAGTGTTATCATTTTTTACCAGTCTTTCTACCTCATCAGACATCAAATGCCTCCAGCCTGATTCAGGAGGAATTGTCTGCTTGTTTCGCTGGAAGTACTCATCTTTCCCTTTGGGAAGGTATTCTGCCGGAATGAAATTTTTTCCAATGTTTTCCGGTGGTACTATTATTACTTTATCCATTGTTTGGTAAAATTTATGATACTGGTTATAAATTTATATTATTTCAGTTACAGAAAAAAATATTCTTTCTGCTCATCAGCTTCTTCTCTGTGCACTCAGTGGTTCTTTGTGCAACTCTGTGTAAGTTTTTATTTTTGTTACACAGAGGCCACAGAGGTATCACAGAGATTCACGGAGAAAACATATTTGATAATTTACAACCCTTGAGGTAATTTTTTTTTTGTATTCTGATTTTTTTTATATTTATACCTGTCTGCTAAAACCTTAAACAATATGTGTAAAAACCATTTCAATCCGGTTCATTGCATCATACCCCCTTATATGCTGACAAAGTTGATTGCATCGGGTAATAAGAAGATTGCTGACAATGCAATAAATTCAAGTTTCAGGAGCTTCCGCTACAGAAATGACAGAATCTATTTTCAAAAAGCAACACTTCAGGAGAAATCCATTCTGGGATTGATCTCAAAGAAAACAGGAAAAGAAATCATGCAAATGGTGGTATATGACTGCAGGCAAAAGACTGATTTCTCCGGTGCTACTCTGCTTTGGGATACTAAGAATAACCAGAAGATAACTTCCGTTGCAGGTAAAAATGTTATTAAGGGCGGCAAGGCTGCCTGGGATTTCTATTGGCAGCTGTTTGGAAGGAATTCGGTGGATAATAAAGGTTTGCTTATAAAACAATACGTTCATTACGACAAGCAACTTGATAATGCTTACTGGGATGGCAGGCGCATGGTCTATGGAGACGGAGACGAATTAGTCTTCACAAGTTTCACTAGTGATATTGATGTTATTGGTCATGAACTTACGCATGGGGTGACAGAAAACGAAGCTAACCTTGATTATGAAAACCAGTCAGGGGCGATGAATGAATCATTTTCTGATATCTTTGGGATAATGATAAAGCAAAGGCATAATAACCAGGATGTTAAGAAATCCAATTGGCTTATAGGAGAGAGAGTTTTGATCGGCCCTAAATATGCTTTGCGCAGCATGAAAGCACCTGGTACTGCTTATATAAATCATCCGGAATTAGGCGATGACCCACAACCAGCCACGATGGATAATTATCAGAATCTGCCTGATACTGCATCAGGCGATTGGGGAGGGGTCCATCTAAATTCCGGGATCCCCAATTTTGCTTTTTATGTAGCAGCATTTAATATGGGAGGTTATGCCTGGGAAAAGGCGGGACGTATCTGGTATGCTGTATTGACTGATGCAAAATTAGCTCAGAATGCTAAATTTGCAGATATTAAAAACCTGACAATTGTTCATGCTGAGAAACTTTTTGGGATTGAAAGCCCTGAAGTAAAAGCAGTTAAACAAGGATGGCTGGAGGCTAAAGTATAAAATGAAGAGATGAAAATAAAGCTGGTACGAACAGGTGGATTTATACCTGTAACAAAAGAAGCAGAAGCTGATGTGGAACTTACTGCCAGGGAATTGGCAGGTCTTCTTGAAATTATCCGGCCAGACCCTGCTGCACCAAGAATAAAAGATGGCAACTATTATGAATTGAATGCCAGCGGAAGCAGTTCACCTGTAGATCTTGAAAAGGTGCCTGACGAATACAAGGATCTTTTTGCTAATCTGAAAAGCAATCTTCGGATAATAAAATAAAAACAACAGGGCTGGTTTGATTTGATCTTAACACCAGCCCTGTTTATCTGAAGCAGGTAATTTTTAATAATTTATCTGCTGATTTAATTAATAAAACTTTCTAAGAAGCGCTTTAATTTATTTATTATGCGTTCTTAAATGCTTTCTTCCCTGCAAATTTTGAATATTTACCTAATTCATGCTCAATGCGCATAAGCTGATTGAATTTTTCAATTCTTTCACCCCGGCAGCCGCTTCCTGTCTTCAGATGTCCGGCATTCACAGCTACAGTAAGGTCAGCAATAAAACTGTCTGGCGTTTCTCCGCTTCTGTGGGAGACAAATGCATTATACTTGTTCTTGTAAGCAAGTTCTATAGTCTCGAGTGTTTCAGTAACGGTACCTATCTGGTTAAGTTTGATAAGGACTGAGTTTGCTACACCTTTTGAAATACCCTCGGCCAGTATTGCTTTATTGGTACAGAAAATATCGTCCCCGACAATTTCTATTTTATTACCAAGAACTTTAGTAAGATTTTGCCATCCTGGCCAGTCATTTTCAGCCAGTCCATCCTCAAGAAGCACAATAGGATATTGATTTACCCAGCTTTCCCATAGTTTAACCATCTCATCGCTGGTTAAAAATTTGCCTGTACTTTTGAAGAGTTTATATTTTCCTTCTTCCCAGAGTTCGCTTGCTGCAGGATCGAGACATATGCTTACATCACCGCCTGGTTTGTAACCTGCTTTAGTTATAGCCTCAAGGATTACTTCAACAGCTTCATCATTTGATTTTAAATCGGGAGCAAAACCACCTTCATCACCAACTCCTGTGCTATATCCTTTTGCCTTGAGAACTGCTTTAAGAGTATGGAAGACTTCAATACCCATACGGATTGCTTCCGTGAATGTTTTTGCAGAGTGCGGAGCTATCATAAACTCCTGAAAATCAACGTTGTTATCGGCATGTTTGCCGCCATTTATAATATTCATGCATGGGACAGGCAGGAGATGGGCATTAGCTCCTCCTAAATACTGGTAAAGAGGAACCCCTTCACTCTGAGCTTCTGCACGAGCATATGCCATTGATACTGAAAGAATTGCATTGGCACCGAGATTTGATTTATTGTTTGTTCCATCAAGGTCGATCATAAGGTAATCAAGTTCACGCTGGCTTGTTATTTCTTTGCCTTCGATCTCTTTTGCAATGATTTTATTGACATTTTCAACAGCCTTAAGTACACCTTTGCCACCATAACGTTTCTTATCCCCGTCACGGAGTTCACATGCTTCACGTTCACCTGTAGAGGCACCACTGGGTACCATCGCCCTTGCTACAGTTCCATCTTCCAGTGTAACATTCGCTTCAACTGTTGGGTTCCCTCTTGAATCGAGGATTTCCAGAGCAGATACATTAATGATTTTCATAGTTATTCAAATTAATTAGTATTTAAATTTTTCTTTATTGACCCTCGTTTATGAAGAATGATATTAGCCTTCTCAACAGTGATCATACAACCTTTATTCATATTATCAAAATAGGGGAGAATTGTTTCAATGAATTTTTCAATTTTTTCTGATTCATCAATGATTTCAATGACCATCGGAACTTTCTCAGTTATTTCCCAGTATGTAGGTGAATATACTGCACTGCTTGCTCCGAACCCCATTACTCCCTTCAGTACCGTTGCCCCGGTAAGTCCGTACCGTTTTGCGGCAAAGACTATCACTTCATAAAGCGGCTGTTTCTTGAACCTGTCTGTGGAGCTGAGAAAAATTCGCAATAGCCTGGCATCGCCTTTCATTTCCATAACGCAGTTAATTTGTATTCAGTATTCCGGAATTACAGATACCATCTTCAGAAGCACATTCATCATATCATCGGCTTTGCAAAAAAATGATTCAGAAAATTATTAAAAGCATGCTTTCCCGGCTCACGGAAAGGCGTTTAAAGGCCAACTCCATTGCCGGACGATAAAAGTAATAATTATTTATTTTAAAATTCTGCCTGAATGGTTGTTTTTATTCATTTTAACTGCATTTCCACAGAACCCTGCGACCGGTATATTTATGGTATAGATGGTTTTAGAATTTTCAGTACCAGTGCATTAAGGTTCTGACTGTCTTTCGAAGTATATACCACAGTGCCTTTACTTACGTCGAGGATATATGTAAATCCATTTTCAGCTGCCACTTTGTTTATTGCTCTAAGTATTTTATCAATGATCGGTTTTGTAAGTTCGCTGTTTCTTTGTTGAAGAGTGGCTGAAGAATTCTGTTCAAATTCCTGCAATCTTTTCTCCTTATCAAGCAATTCAGATTCTTTATTCTTTCTCACAGGTTCTGAAAGTGTCGCCTGATCTTTCTCATAGTCATCCAGCATTTTATTGTAGACAGCTGTCATATCATCATAAGTAGCCTGCATCTCTTTTGTCTCTTTATCCAGAACAGCAGCTGCGCTATCTCTTTCAGGCAAAGCAGCCATTATTTCAGCTATATCGACATATCCGATTTTTAAAACGGCCTGCGAAAAAGTATTCATGGAGATAGAAATTAATCCTACTCCAAAAATGGTAATGATAATTCTTTTCATAAAATTGATCTATTGTATGTAATTAATATATAGCTACTTAATCTGTTAAATAGATGCTTGTCACGACTTCTTGTCAGCGAGTGCCAGTCAACAATAAAATTACTTCTTAATATTCAGTCAGTCGGTTAAGTAATAGTTAATGTCTGTTAAGGAGAAGTTAAATATATTTTTTGTGATACAAAGCACCTGGCATAATGGTTGACTATAAAAAGAGCCGGCAAATACTTCATAATAAAAGTTGGGTTTTCATTGGCTGTGTCGTTCAATTTTAGAAATGCCGGGACAATAAAGTATTTAACTGTTTATCAATCCATTCAAACCATTTATCCATACCATCGCCTGTTTTTGCCGATACACTGATGAACCCAAGACCAGGGTTCATGGACCGTGCATATTTTACAGTTTCATCAGTATTAAAATCAACATAGGGAAGAAGGTCTGATTTATTAATGATGCATAAATGGGATGACTGGAACATATAAGGGTATTTCATGGGTTTATCATCACCTTCCGTAACGCTTATCACCACAACTCTTTTGTGTTCTCCCAGGTCAAACATAGCAGGACAAACCAGGTTGCCGACATTTTCGATAAACAGAATGGAATTAGCTTCAATATCCACTTTTCCCAGAGCTGAATCAATCATACGTGCATCGAGATGACATCCGGAACCTGTGTTTATCTGCAGTGACGGAGCTCCTGCCTTTTCTATCCGTCTGGCATCCAGCATTGTCTGCTGATCCCCTTCTATGACAAGTAATTTATGAGTCTGTTTCAATGCCACAATAGTTTTTTCAAGGATTGTAGTTTTCCCCGATCCAGGAGAACTTACCAAATTAAGGCATAAGACTTTTCTTCCTTCAAAAAATCTTCGGTTAAGTTGAGCCAGCCTGTTATTCTCTGACAGGATATCCATGTTAATATCAATCACCTTTTTCTGAGGATGATCGTTATGGTGAGAATGATCATGGTCATGGGTGTGTTCATGGCCCAGCAAGTGATCATGTTCATGGCCGCGTGGATGTTCACCATCTTTCTCGTGTGAGTGGTCAAGATCATGATCGTTATGCGGGTCAGTAATTTTGAATTCTTCCGGTTTGCCGCATCCGCATGTTTCGCACATAATTTTTATTTTATTATCATTTACGGTTTTTATTATATCCGATAACAATCTAACAGATACGAGGCAGCTGATCTCCTGTCAGTGCTTCAACAATTCTGCTACCACCGGTTTCGTTTTTAAGCATCACCCTGGCATGGTGGTCGTTTACAACACGTCCAATTATAGAACATTGTTTCCCCAGCTCATTATTTTTCAATATCTCCATTATTTTCAGCCCCTCTTTTTCTCCTGCAACTATAATCACCTTTCCTTCATTGGCAATATGAAGAGGATCGAATCCAAGAATTTCGCACAATGCTTTCACACCGTTATTAACAGGAAGATCTTGTTCCGATAAATCTATCCCAAAATGTATTTTATCGGCCAGTTCATTCAGCACAGCTGCTACACCGCCACGTGTAGGGTCGCGCATGAATTTCACCCGGCATTCTTTAAGCAGCTCACTGATAAGATGATTGAGCGAGGCACAGTCTGATTCAATAGGGGTACTGAAATTGAAAGATTCGCGGGCATTCATTACAGCCATACCGTGATCTGCTATCGTACCATTAATAATAATGATATCTCCCGGCTCTATATTCATTGCTTTGCTAATATGCACGTTTTCCTTTCTCAAACGTCCTATACCGGAGGTATTAATGAACACCTTATCGCATTTGCCCTTGTTAACTACTTTGGTATCACCTGTTACTATAAGCACACCAGCTTTTTTAGCCTCTTCTGAAAGAGATTTCGTAATTATTTCCAGGTCATTTAGCGGAAATCCTTCCTCAATGATAAATGAAACACTCAGGAACAGGGGCTCAGCACCTGTAACTGCAAGGTCATTAACAGTTCCGCAAACAGCCAGTTTCCCAATATTTCCTCCGGGGAAAAACAAAGGATCAATCACAAATGAATCTGTGGTGAATGCTATTTCGGACGATTCCGGTGTTAATACTGCTGAGTCGGTCTTCTCATTTAAAATGTTGTTTCCAAGATACTTGATGAATATATTATCAATAAGCTCTCGCATCATACGCCCACCGCTTCCATGACCCAGCAATATATTCTGTTCATTTTTTTTCATGCTCGATATTTATAAAATGTTGAACATGTCCCTTCAGCTGAAACCATACAGGCACCAACAGGATCTGATGGTGTACATTTTTTTGCAAAAAGGGAACAGTCGTCAGGCGTTTTCACTCCCCTTAGTATCTGTCCGCAAATACATCCTTGAGGCTCTACAGATTCAGGGACTTCGATATGGAAATGTTTTTCAGCATCAAATGATGAAAAGTCTTCGTTGATTTTCAGGCCGCTCTGAGGAATAACGCCAAGTCCCCGCCACAATTCATCGCCGTGTATAAATACATCCTTTAATAGTTGCTGTGCAATAATATTGCCATCTTTATGAACTACTCTCCTGTATTGGACTGCCACTTTTTGCTTCTTGTTCTCTATTTGCATGGCAAGTATAAGGACAGCCTGTAATATATCGAAGGTTCAAACCCTGTAACAACAACTCCTAAACCGTATTCTGATGCCAGATCATTGTAAATACCTGTTCCTGTAATGGCGCTCACATGTCCCGGTGCTATAAAACCATCAATTTTGACTCCTTCCTCTACAAGTGCTTTCATAACAGGTGGCATGACCTTATGTGGCTCAGTACAAAAAAATTACTGATATTATCCTTTTTTGCCTGGATTATCGCAGCAGCAGTTGCAGGCGCTGTAGTTTCAAAGCCGATCCCTAGAAAAATAATGTTCTTCCCCGGGTTCTTTTTTGCAATTTCAAGAGACTCAAGTACAGAGTAGATTATTCGTATATCACTCCCGTGCTGCTCTCTCTTTTTCGAGCGATGTTGTTGTTCCCGGCACATCTGATCAAATCTCCGTAAGTTGTAATGATGGTTCCCGGTATCTTACTGTATCCCATGGCCATATCAATAAAATGCTGGCTCGAAACACAAACAGGGCAACCAGGTCCTGAAATGAGATGAATGTTTGATGGAAGGAGTGATGTGAGTCCGAATCTGTGAATTGCCATGGTATGTCCCCCGCATACCTCCATAAGTACAATATCCTTTTTTGAAATTGCTTTTAACCTTTTTACCAGCAGAAGAATAAGGTCCTTATTCCGGAATTCATCAACGAATTTCATCAGTTGAATCAGTTGAAAAGTTCTTCTCCATTTCGTGCAATAACTGTAACGTTTCGGCGGCTATTTGAGGATCCAATTTTTCAATGGCAAAACCGGCATGAAGCATTATAAAATCCCCGGGTCTAACTTCATCAAGCAGCAGCACGCTTGCTGTATATTCAACATCCTCAATAGTCACCCTGGCATTGGTGCCTTCAATACTTATTACTTTAGCAGGAATAGCTAGACACATAGTAACTCCCTTCTTTTTGATGCAACAGCTAATTGCCCCAGTGCAATTCCCCCATCATTTGTTGGTACTGAAGCATGAAAATAAACTTTAAAATTATTTTTAAGTAACAAATCAATTGTTTTCTCCAAAAGGTATTTGTTCTGAAAAACACCTCCCGAAACACAACCTTGTTAATGCCCGTTTTAAAGCGTATAGCACTTACACTATCAAAAATAGTCAATATAATTGTGTTATGGAATTTTGTTGCGATTTTAGCTTTCTCCAGACCTTCCGATATCATCGACTATGCCTCGGATGGTTGAGTTGAAGCTAATCGTTTTCCCAATAGTGTATTCGTAACTTTCTTCATAATCCTGACAAACCATTGATTCGAGCTTCATCGGGCCCTCGGCCTGAAAAGTTGCAACCTGCACAATATCGAGAAGTGATGCAACACAATCAAATAACCTTCCGGCACCGGAAGTAAGCGGGCAATTTATTTTTTTATCGATCATTTGCATCACCAATCTGATTTTTTCACGATCGGGCTGATTCAGAAACTTCAATTCAAGATCAGTTAAGCTGCTTCCATAAACCTTGTAAAGGAAGGATACGGCAATTCTCCAGGGTTCTTCAATGGCACTGTCTCCTCCCGGCAGCGGTATGTACTCAAAATGAGCTATCCTTTCAAAATCGTTCAGGTCGCAAAGAAGAAATTCAGAACCCCAGGTATTGTCATCTGTACCAAACCCAGTCCCATCGAAAGCTACACCGATTACTTTTTCATCGAGCATATTTTCGGCCATACATGAAGCTATATGAGCATGATGGTGCTGAACTTTAACCACAGGAAGATCACCAATTGCGAGTCCTGTTTTTGTTGAGAAATATAATGGATGCATGTCTACAGCAATCAGCGACGGTTTTATACGGAATAACTTTATGAACTGTGCAAGTGTCTGTTCGTAGAACACGGTCGTCTCAACTCCCTGGAGATCACCAATATGCTGACTCAGAAATGCATTCTTCCCTTTGCCTGCGCAAAAACAGTTTGTAAGCTCGGCGCCAAAGCAAGAATCCCGTCAGTATTAAGAGCAGTATAAACAGGCGCAGGAACATAGCCGCGTGATCGTCTTAATATTCGTTCTTTTCCGGCAGTTACCCTGACGACAGAATCATCTGTCCGGTTAAAGATATCACGGTTATGAAGAATAATTGCGTCAGTGCATTTAGAAAATATGGAAAGTGCAGAAATATTGTCAGTCAGGATCGGTTCGTTGCTGAAATTTCCGCTTGTCAGTACAATTGCATTGGTTTTAAGTTTTCGAAATAGTAAATAATGAAAAGGCATATAGGGAAGCATTGCACCAATAAGGTTCAGCTCTGAGCTTATGCTTTCGGCCAGTAGTGGTAATCCAATAACTTTTTTCTTCCTGAGCAAAACTATTGGCCTGCGCCACGATTGAATGGATTGCTCTTCTGTGATATCTGTTTCTGCATAAGGTCTCAGGCTTTCAATATCCCTGAACATCAGAGCAAATGGTTTTCCATCCCTTTTTTTCAGATTCCGGAGTTTCAGGACTGCAGTTTCATTAAACGCATCACAGGACAGATGCATTCCTCCGAGCCCTTTGATAAGTACGATGCCGCCACTCTCAATATACCGGCAGACATCATTAATGATAATATCTGTTTTATTGCTGACAATTTCGCCTCCCGCATATAGTTCATAATGAGGACCACACCGCTGCATGCGACAGGTTGTGCATGAAACCGGCGGTCAGCAATATTTTCATACTCCCGCCTGCAATTATCACACATGGTAAATGTCTGCATTGTTGTTCTGGAACGGTCGTATGGCAGATCCTTTATAATTGTAAAGCGAGGGCCGCAATCAGTACAGTTTATGAAAGCATAATCGTGCTTTGTGCCGGGTTTGTCCATATCCTGAAGACATTCAGAACAAACAGCTATATCAGGGCTGATTTCAGTTATTTCTCCCGAAATATCATTGCTGTCAATAATAGTGAATGCTGCGAAAGTCTTTGTATCAATTTCAATGGTTGAAATATCTCTTATCATAGCAGCAGCAGGGGCCTCTTTTTTAAGGCGATAAAGGAAATGGTTGATGTTTTGCTGAGTTCCGCTGACCTGGATTATAACATTCTCGTTGGTATTTTGCACCCATCCGGTTAGATGGTACTTTGTGGCAATCCTGAAAACAAATGGACGAAAGCCGACTCCCTGAACCAGGCCTGTGACAGTTATCTGCAGAGATTTTTCACTCAAAGTAGTCTCAGGATTATAAATTTTAAAATATAAATATTTCTGTTCGGTGAGGCCTTAAAAATCAATCAGAATTTGCAGGTAAACCATATCTCCCACAATACAGAAACCTTCTATAACAATTGTCACAGAAAAGGCACTTTAAGTGGAGGACAGATAAAACAGAAAAGTTTATGAAGGAATAAAACCAAAGATTTTTCAGATACTAAAGATACTTTTTATACTCCTCAGGCACATCAAAATATTTATCATATGTCTTAACATCTGGTCCTGTTTTCTCTTCTACCTGATTTTCCCTTATCTTAAATGTGCATTTTTCACCGGCAATGCCTGAAAAGTAAATATTATATTCCTTCCCGTTCTCATCAATCATTATTATCCTCACAAGGTGTTTGTACTTGGTGCTGTTTAATTGTGAATGACAGATTGGGCAGGTATAGATGTATTCTTCCCCTTCTTTAATCTCGAATGAGGGATGTGTTGTTGTTGTGTAGTTCCCTATTTCGGGATTCAAAAAAGATCAATCCTCGTTTAGAACTGTGAAGTTTCGAGGCAGCAAGGACAATTGAAGTCTTAACTTTTAAGTGGCCCCTGCAAATTTTACAAATATATTCTACTGCCATTATACACCTCCTTTTTATTTATTTGTTTTATTATTTTATTTGCAACTAGCTTAACAAGGTAAGAAATATTTTCTCCAAAATCAATTTTTTCAGGTTGAATTCCCAGTACATAAACCTGCATTCTGAAGAATTCTGATAAACGGCTGAGCGAGATATTATGTGTATTGAAAGTAAAGTCATTTATCTGGTTTATTTCTAATAATTCAAATGTTCCGGCTGCTGCCTTCATGTCGACACAGTCGATAAGCACAAGTATATCAGGATTAAGGCTGTTTATTTTTCCTATATAATTTTCGATGCTGACCTCAGCTGTTATTGATGAAACATTTCCTTCGTTTCGTATTTTTTTGCTGATGTAGACACCTACACCGTCATCCATTTTAAGCAGGTTGCCAATTCCTACGTACAGAATTTTTTTATCCTTTTGAGATTGTAATATATCAAGTTCATTAAACATTTTTATTCAGGTATGTTACAAGAATTTGCCGCAGACAATTCGGACATATTATATTGAACATATCTTTTCTTTTCAGCTTGTCAATGATTTCGACATCAATATCGTGTTCATCAGCCAGTTTTAATTTCTGATTAAGTATATTCAGGTTAAGTATTGATGAAAATGCTTTCGGACCAAGTTTCCTGTGCATATAATGAAGATGCTCCTTTAGTCGTAATTACTGCATGGCAATTCTGGCAGATAAGAAGTTCTTTTTCCTGGAATTCTAATATTTTTAGTCCTGTCAAAAACTGCCAGGTCGAAGATTTTATCTGATAACTTAACTCCTTTTCCGGTAATACAATGCTCCTGGCACTGCCCGCAAAAGATACATTTCCCGTAATCTCTTTTAATGGTTCTGATTTTCTTTTCTTTATCATCGGTAAAAGTAATTGCCTGGGGAGGACAAACATTTGCACACGTTTCACACCCGACACAATTTTCATTATCAACTTCAGGTTTTCCTCTGAAGTTTTCAAAAGGTACATGGGGCTCTTTCGGAAACTTTGATGTATAGGCTGGTGTAACGAGCGATACGACAGCCTCTTTTAACTCCCGTAACTTTGGATACTTCATTTTACAGCATCTTTATAATCATCTTTCACACTTTTCTCCCCAAGTTTGATTCCGAAGTGATAGGTTCCCCTTATAAGGGCATGAGCCGCAACAGTAGATCCAAAGAAAAGTATTGGTATTGCTATCAGTGCTTTTGTCCCGGCATCGCTCAGACCGAAATGGAAAACTACTCCCAGAAGTATGCTGCAGCAACCTAATGTAACAGCCTTTGTTGCCGCCTGAAGTCTGTTGTAAGTATCAGGAAGTCTTATAATTCCAATACAACCAAGAAGATTGAAAATAATTCCGATAGTTATTAAAATCAAGCTTATCATATTATTCATTAAGTTTTTTGCCTGTGAGATATTTTGCAAGTGTCAATGTCCCGATGAAACTCAGAATGATCCATGCTATTCCAATATCAAGTATAAAAGATCTTTCAGTCTGAATAGAAATAATAGCACATACCCCGACTACCAGTATTCCGAAGATATCCACCCCAACCATCCTGTCAGGAATTGTTGGACCCCTGATTATCCTGTACAGACAGATTACGCTTAATCCTATCTGGACATACAGTAAGATGTTCAGCCAGTTACTCATTCTATTATTCTTTTAATATATTTTTCAAACGGTCCGGTTATAATTTTTGTATATACTTCAGGATCTTCAGATTTAATATATATCCAATGGATGTAGAGATAGTCATCAATAATATCCACTGAGATTGTTCCCGGGGTCATGGTAATTGAATTGGCAAGAAGCATTTTTGCAAGATCCGATTTTAGTGTTGTTTTGACTTTTACAATTCCCGGCCTGATAGGCATAGCCGGATGAAGTACCCGGTAAGCAACATCTATATTTGCCTTTATGCACTCCCATATAAAAACAAAGAGATAAATAAAAAACCAGAAATAGCGCTTTGGCTGAAGCAATTTATATATGTTTTTTACAAAGAACCTGGTGAATATTAAAGATGTGATGACAGAAGCTACTCCTCCGACTATTAGATTTGGAATGGTAAAATCGAAGGTTAACATTAACCAGAAGACCATCGACAATAAAAAGACAGTTATGTATTTCATATCATTGACCTAATATTAATGTTGAATATTTTGCCGGATCTGTCAGAATATTTATAGCCGGAGTGAGAAATGTATTCCTTATTTCAGGTATGACCAGAAGGCTGAGAATAACGCAGATAATGCTTAGAACAACCATGCTGAATATCATTGGAAATGGAACTTCTTTAATATTCCGGTTCTTATTGTTATCTGATTTATTGAAAAATGCAAATCGCTGGAATTTAAGGAATGATGCTAATGTGATTATGCTGACTATTACTGCTAACGCTGCAAGCAGATAAAACTTAGCCATGACAGCTGCAACAATGATTATCAGTTTGCTGAAAAATCCGTTAAACGGCGGGATACCTGATATAGCCATTGAGGCAACAAATGATGTGGAATAAGTCGCCGGCATTGATTTTGCCAGGCCGCCCATCTCTTTAAGGTCACGTGTTCCGATAGTATATTCAATTGCACCAGCATTAAGAAACAGCAATCCTTTGAAAGCCGCATGGTTAACCATATGGAAAATTCCTCCTGCAATTGCAAGCGATGCTATTTCAGGTTTTGCCCCCCTTGAAAGGAGTATCATTCCAATGCCGACAGACATTACCACATAACCCATCTGGCTGATACTGTGATATGCCAGCAGCCTTTTTATATCCCATTGACCTATTGCCAGAAAAACTCCGATTACCATCGATAATGTTCCCAGCGTGGTAATCAGAATGGCCATACTTTCACTGATTACGAACATATTAAAGAAAAGTCTGATGATAACGTAAATTCCAACTGCTTTAATGAGAACTCCTGAGAGCATTGCCGAAATAGGAGAGGGGGCCGATGAATGAGCATCAGGTAACCATGCATGAAACGGGATAATTGCGGCTTTAAGACCAAATCCGCAGAGGATCAGAATCTGGACAAACAAATAATAAGTCTTGTTATATCCCATGCTGAAAGCCTGTTTTATATCCGCAATATTAAGAGTCTTTGTTTTCCAATAAATGAATCCAATACCGAACAGGATTAAAAATGATGCTATTCCACCAAGTACCTGGTATTTAAAAGAAGCCTCTAGTTCATTTTTCTCAACCCCGAAGGCAACCAGGGCGTAAGCTGAAATAACTGAGATTTCAAGAAAGACAAAAATATTGAATAAGTCACCACTGAGTGCAACACCATTCATTCCAGCAACCATAAGACAAAACAATGCGTAGAAATAGTTTTCTGCAGTATATCTTTTAATATAGGATATTGAATAGAAAACCGACAGGAACCCTATGATATTAATTATACATAATACAATAACCGTCAGACCGTCCATTACCATATAAATACCTATTGGTATTCTGTTTACCGGTTCCCATCCTCCAACTTTATAAAGTGATAAATTCTGACCTGTGTTTACAAGGGAATGAATACTCAAAATAACCAGTATAAGAAGTATAGCAGAGGCAAGATATTTGTTCAGTTCACTGAAGAATCTTCCCAGGATCATTATCAGGAAAGCCCCTGCAAGGGGGATGACAACAAATAAGGGTATCAGCGGATTCATTTTTTATCCTCTTAGGTTTTTTATCTCTCTGACATCGAAAGTTCCATATTTTCTGTAAAGCCTTATAATTACAGCCATTAGCATAGCAGTAGTTGCCAGTCCTATAACAATAGCCGTAAGCACCAGCGCCTGGGGTAAAGGATCGACATATATTTTGACTGGATCAGCCGGATTGACTATCGGTGCGACTCCACCATCAATATAACCCACAAGTGCAAAAAACAAGAAGGTACTTATCTCCATAATCGAAATGGATACTGCAATCTTAATCAGGTTTCTTCTCGTTATCACCCCGTATAATCCCACAAAAAACAG